>JBBRHH010000101.1:0-13591 GCA_038222915.1 Tepidisphaerales bacterium | reverse complement strand
GGATGTCCCCTTCACGCCTCTAAGCGCAACCCCATCGACGCGTCCAAGCCCCACCACTGCTCCCATCGATAAGGCGACAACCGACAGGATTACCAAGCTCGATGCAATATCCGCTGAGCTCTCCAAGCAGCGCAAAGACCTCTACTTCCGCATGCCCTACGATGGCGCATACGGCGTCATGGAAGGCAAACCGGCCGACGCAAAAATCCAACTGCGCGGCGACCCCAAGACCCCCGGCGATGTCGCACCGCGCGGATTCTTAAGAGTCCTCGGCGGCCAGAAACTTCCCGCTGGCTTCAAGAGCAGCGGCCGGCTCGAACTCGCCCAATGGCTGGCCGATCCAAAGAACCCGCTGACCGCCCGCGTCATGGTCAACCGCATCTGGCAACACCATTTTGGCCGCGGCATCGTCGCCACGCCCAACGATTTCGGAACGCGCGGCACGCCGCCATCGCATCCGGAGTTGCTCGACTGGCTCGCCTTGCGCTTCGTCGAAAAGGGCTGGTCGATCAAAGCGATGCACCGCGAGATCATGCTCTCATCGGCCTATCAAATGTCCGGCGCGGACCAACCCGCAGCCCGGCAAGTCGACCCCGAAGACCATCTGCTCTGGCAATTCCCCCGCCGAAGACTCGAAGCCGAGGCGATCCGGGATTCCATGCTGTTCGTCGCCAACGCCCTGGATTTTTCCCCCGGCGGCGCACACCCCTTCCCCCCCATCGAAGCCTGGTCGTACACCGTGCACGCCCCGTTCTATGGCCTGTACGACACGCACCGCCGCAGCATTTACCTCATGGTGCAGCGGCAAAAGCGCCATCCATTCCTTTCTCTCTTCGACGCGGCCGATCCAAACGTCAGCACCGATGAACGCCAGGTCACCGTCACACCCGCCCAGGCGCTTTATCTAATGAACGACCCCTTCGTCCACGAACAATCGGGAGCACTGGCCAGGCGCGTCTTGGGCGAAGCCAAGGACGAATCCGCACGCGTACAACTCGCCTACGAGCTGACGCAGGCACGTGTGCCCGACGCCGACGACATCGCCGAGGCCGACGCGTTCCTCAGCAAATACCGTGAATCGCTGGCCGCCATGGGCAAGTCGCCCGACGAGCAGAACCTTCAAGCCTGGGCCGCCTACGGCCGGATGTTGTTAACCGGCAACGGCTTTCTGTACGTGGACTAAACAGGATCAGAGGAGAAGATCTTGGCAGGTGGAAATCCACATCACGACTGGCTGCTCCGCTCCGGGCTGAGCCGTCGCCAGTTTCTCAACCGCGCCGCCGGCGGATTCGGCGCAATCGCCCTCAGCGGCCTGATCGCCGACCGCGCCCGCGCCGCCGCCCCCACCACCGCGACCGATCCCCTTCTCCCCAGACCCTCCCACTTCGCACCCAAAGCCGAGCGCGTCATCTTCATCTTCGCCACCGGCGGCGCTTCTCACCTCGAGAGTTTCGATCACAAACCATACATGTACGGCAAGAACGGGATGTCCATCTCAGCCCCCGACCCGTATGGCCTCGCCCCGCCGACAACGATGTATCTGAAGCAACCCAACTGGGGCTTCAAGCGATACGGCGTCTGTGGCACCGAAGTCAGCGACATCTTCCCGCACATCGCCAAATGCGCTGATGACCTCTGCGTCATCCGCTCCATGCACACCGACAGCCCCGGCCACGACAAGGCCACCATGGGTATGCACACCGGCTCCTTCAACTTCGCCCGCCCCAGCATCGGCTCGTGGGTCAGTTACGGCCTTGGCACCGAAAATCAAAACCTCCCAAGCTTCGTCGTCCTCGCGCCCGCGCCACCCTACACCGGCGCGCAGGCATGGGGTTCCGACTTCCTCCCCGCCTGCCACCAGGGCACACAAGTGTTGCCTGGCAAGACGCCAATCCCCGACATCGATCGCCGCGCAGCTTCAGACGACCTGCAGCGCATGGAACTCGATCTCCTCGCCAAGTCCAATCGCAAGCACCAGCAGTCGCGCGCGGCTGACCTCGCTCTCGAAGGCCAGATCCGTTCCTTCGAAACCGCCTTCGGCATGCAGCGCGCTGCTCCGGAAGCGTTCGACATCTCCAACGAATCCGACGACACGCTAAATCTCTACGGCCTGAAGCGCGGCACCGGAACCGGCTTCGGCTGGCAGTGCCTGATCGCACGCCGCCTCGCCGAGCGCGGCGTCCGTTTCATCGAGCTCCTCGACGTCGGCTCCTCCAACAACTGGGACTCTCACGGCAACATGGGCGACCACGAACACCTCGCCAAAAACGTCGATCAACCCATGGCCGGCCTCATTAACGACCTCAAACGCCGCGGCATGCTCGACACCACGCTGATCGTCTGGACGACAGAATTTGGTCGAACACCTTTCAACACCACGCCGCAGAACCAGGGCCGCGACCATTTCCCGAAAGTCTTCTCAAGCTGGATGGCCGGCGGCGGCGCAAAAGGCGGCACCGTCTACGGCGAGACCGACGAAATCGGCTCCACCGTCACCGACAAAGGTGTCCACGTCCACGACCTCCACGCCACCATCCTCCACCTCCTCGGCCTCGACCACGAAAAGCTAACCTACCGCTTCAGCGGCCGAGACTACCGCCTCACCGACGTCGCCGGCAAAGTAGTCCAAGGCCTTCTGGCCTGACACAGACGCACCCCGTTCGAACCCGTTGCGCTCGGGGCGGTTTAACACGTTGCGCAGTGAAGGGGACCTACACGATGACGCGTTCCTGGCTCTTGCTTCCCCCTCCCCTCCCCCGTCAACGTGCGTCCCGATCGTCCCGTCAGTTCTGGTGATGGACAGAAAGGACACGTGGGCCTGGCAGGAGAAGGGGTGTGATTGAACCGGACGGCACGCAAGGAAAGGTGTGCCAGGGAGAGGGGGAGGGGACAGGACACAGCACAAGCCAGGTCCGCCGCATAGCAGACCGACGTTCAATGGCCGGCACGGCCGACCGACTTTCAGCTTGGCAAAACGCTTGACGCCGTCCATTGCAGCTTGTGGTTAGCCTGCCGCGGCCATCCATCGACTATCCAGGGCTTCTGTCCAACGTGAGCGATTGCACGCGCTCCTGATTGTCGAACTTAATGCGAAGAATGTATTTGTATTCGGTTGGCGACATGTCGCCCCAGAAATGCACGAGTGGGATGATGCAGAACACCCACCAGTTATAAGAACGATACGTGGAGGCTTCGTCTTGGCCGTTCTGCGATACGTTATCCGGCGCGCCGAGCTGGGCACGTACCGCCTCCCGCAGGACACCGGGCCGAATCGGGCGGTCCGAATCAGCCGTGCCACCGGTCAGCTTCCGAATGTCGACGTTCGGGCCTTCTGCTTGCACTTCGCGTTGGATTCGCCCCGGCGTCGGAAATGCAATGCATCCTGTCAAGAGCGATGCGACGGCAGCCAGGGCGAGCGCATGCGTTGGACTGGTGAAGTACCGGCGACGATTGTTGGGTAATCCCATCATCAGGCAGACTAAACTTTTAGCATCCTGCCCGCCGGCGCGACAAAGCCCCGGCTGACCCTTGTCAGCTTGCCGGGATTGGGGCCGCTTGTCAAAACAAGCGTCACCCATGTCCCTTCATTGAACAGGCTTCGCACATCAGCGCGAAGGGCGCTATCAAAAACGCGATTGGCGTTTTGTCCGGGGCGAACGGGACGCACGGGACGATGCGCCAAGGGGAGGGGGTGGGGGAAGACGACACAAGGAAGCAAAATCGGCGCTCTCTTATTTATTTTACATCTATAAGGTCAGAAAAATATTGAGGACCTTCGACCGCGACACGATGACGCGTTCTCTTCTCTCTCTTCCTCCCCTCTCCCCTCGTTGGCGTGCGTCCCAATCGTCCCGTCGGATCTGATCCTGGACAGAAAGGACACGGCGTGGTCGTGACGGGGGAAGGGCATGTGATCGAACCGGACGGGACGCACGGGACGATGTTCCAGGGGGAGGGAGGGGGACAGGAGACAGCAGAAGCCAGGTCCGCGCTAACCTTTATGAACACGGACTCAGCGTGGGGAAAAATCTTCGGGTGGCGCTGAAATGGTATCTGGAGGCTGCGTGCAGAGGAAACCGCGTCGCGATTAGAGTGGTAGCCAAACTGTTCATGACTGATATTGGTACACGCAAAGAATGTTGCCATCGTCGCGCCCCGTGCGCAACTGGGACGCACGGACGCACCTGCTTTCCAGCCCCACCCGCATTTCATTCCCCCTTCGACCGCCCCTGCACCCCCACATTCACACACTCATACGCCGCCGTCTGCGTCACCCCGCTCACCGGCAGAATCAAAATCGGATAACCCTCCACCCGCACGCACGCATCCCCAAACGGCATCCCAATATCCACCCACGGCCGATACCGCTCCGAAATTGCCCACTCCGGCCGCGGATTTTCACTGCTCACCAGCAGCACCCGCGCATGCTTCTTCTGCAGCAGCGCATCAATGCTCTCGTGCAATCCGAATGACCCGAGCCGCAACACCACTGCGCCCTCCGGGCAATCTTTTTGGAATGAACCCGTCTGCGAATCCACCCCCTCGTGCAGTTCGTGGGTGATCGCCCAGGCCGCATCCTCGTACTTCGACACATAATCCATCCCCATGTGCCCGTTGTACGCCACAATCGTCTTGCGCCCCGCCTTGCTCTCGGCGGCGATCTCTCCCGCAAACTTCTCCAGCAGCGGCAACTGCGTCTGCTCCAATCGCAATAGTCCGTAGCGAGCCCGCTCCAGATATCGCCGCGCCAACTCCCCGGCCGCAATCGGCGAAATCGTCAGATCGTCATGCACCCGCTTCCCCGCGTAACGCGCCGACCACGCCTTCCCATCCTCGCACGCCCACGCCCGAAGCATCACCGGCATCTTCCCCCGCCGGGTCATCGCCGCGACGAACTCGGCCGTAAACGTCCACCCCAGCGCCGCGTTGATCACATGATTCGAATGCCCGGCCGTCTCCAGCCCCGTATCAAACCACGCATCCGCCAGCTTCACATGCTCCGCCATCGCCGGCAGATCCCGCGGACCAAACCCCAGCACATACACGCCTTTTTTCTTAAACTCCCCAAGCTTCTTCAGGTCATCGGCCTGCGGCGCACGATCCCACGTTGCCACCAGAATATCCTTATCACCCGTCGCTGGCGCTGGAATGGTCATCATCCCACCGGCGCGTCCCGAAATCTCCTGCTCCAGCGTCCCGCCAGTGAAGGCAATCAGAAAATTCCCGCCCTTCAAATACCGATCCGCCGCCACCTCGGCCACTCTGGTCATCTCCGGAAACTGCCCACTCACGCCCTCCAGCTTGTGCAGCAGATCATCCAGATAAGCCCGCGCTGGCGTTGGCGCAGCTGGGGCCGGCTTGTACCCCTCGATCTTCAGCAGCGAGTACGGATAGAGCGCGGTCATGTACAGCGTCCCATCGTGCGCCATGATCAAACCCATGTGCGCATGCAGGATCGTCAGTGTGCCGTCGGGCAGACGATGAAACCCATGCCGGTAATACGGCAGCGGCTTTCCGTCGGCCGGCGCGGGCGGATTCCAATCGGCAAAATCCGGATTCTTCACCGCGATCACCCCCAGATCTTCGCTCGCGCCTTTGGCCGGATCGTAGCGCACCAGATGATGCAGATAGCCGCTTCCAAATCCGCTCGTGTTGTCGACGCGCACAATCGCCCACACGACTCCGTTCGGGTCGACAACCATCGAAGAACGCGAGTCCGGATTCTTCCCATCGATGAGCTTTCCATGGCTCGCCGCGATCACATTCTCCCCAGCCGATTGCAGATCAATAGTGATCAGCGTCGGATCGTTCATCAGAATAAGACATGCCGTCTTCCCGTCCGGACCGAGGTTCCACGTTGGGATGGAATTATTGTCCTTGCGTGTCCAAAGCGCCTTGTCCACGTGAATCGGCCGGGTCGTCACCTTGTCGGCCGCCGGATCGTATTGGGCCAGTTGAAAGTCCTTCGTGATCACACTCGCCACCCCGCGCGAATCAACCAGCGTCGATGCGTACGGCGTCAGCATCGGCCCCAGTTCGCGATACTTCTTCTGCTTCAGGCCAGAGAGCATCCAGTGCTGGTCTTCGCATGTGACGACATACAGCAATCCCCGGCTCTCATCGGCCACTGTGTCAATAATCCCCTGTCCCGGAAACGGCATGTCCAGCGACTCCGCAGTATCCGTGCGCGGATCATAAATCATCGCGTAGCCGCCCGGATATTCCGAGGTATCGTTCTTATCCGTGCGATATCCCTGCTTCGATCCGACATAAATCTTCCCCGACGGCCCGGTAAAATTGCGCGTGTGAATCTTCGCCTGCGCCGCATACGCCTTGCCGGTCGCGCCGGTCACTTTGTTGGTGTCGATCACAATCCGCTGCTTGCTTGTGGCCGGGTCGAACTCGACCAGAAATGCATTCACCCCATACTTCGCGGCGCCGACATAAATCTTCCCGTCGAGCCCCTCGTTGAGCGAGAAGTAACCCGATTCCTCCGAAGTCGTCTCCGGCAGAATGTGATACGCGCTGGCCGGCACATATTTGAATGGCGCTGGCGCCGTCGTCGGCTCAGCCCGGCCAATTGAAGCGAAAAGCCAAAGCACAAACAAAGTTGATAGAGCGCGCGCGGTCCTCATCATTCCTCCATTGAAGTAACCCTCGAATCACGCCAGACCATGATATCGAAAGTACGAAGCGGCAAAACATCGATCGGCCAGCGCCACCAGAAGTTGGTCTCCAGGATCGGATGGAGATTGAAAGTTGATTGTCGCCACCAGCGGCCGCTCCTTGAGATCCATCAAATCGGCCAGCAGAAATGTTTTACCGGGTAGCTGCACGCGCGGATTCTGAGGGTGCGTGACGCATCGGTCAAGCAGTTTTGTTCGTTTTGTTCAAGCGTGCTGATCCTGAATTATTTCCATTTTTGGCGTCGCCATTTGGAGCGCCCGGAATACATTTCTGATGTTGATCGTAAATCACGCTTCTCCGAATCCCCAGGATTGCACGAAGTTCCATTGATTGTTTATTCGCCCAAGGAACTAACAAAAAAAGGATGAAGTGCACCTCAATCGCCTGGCTCAGACCATGGTCCTCAAGGACGTGCGTTCGCCCGAAAGGCTATTGGACGACGTCTCACTGTTCCTGCATCGCCGGGCCGAAAATTTGACCCTCGCGCGGCGCGAAGTAATTGAGCAGTTGCATCACCCCGGCGCGTTATTGGCCGATAAGAAGGTATTAATTATCGACGACGACATCCGCAACATCTTCGCGATGACCAGCCTGATGGAACCGCACAAGATGAAGATCTTGTCGTCCGAGACCGGCCGCGGCGCAATTGAGATTCTTCAGCAGACCTCGGACATTGACGTCGTGCTTATGGATATCATGATGCCTGACATGGACGGCTACGATACGATGCGGGCGATTCGCAAAATCGCCAAGTTCCGCGCGCTCCCCGTCATCGCCCTCACCGCGAAAACCATGAAAGGCGTTCGCGATAAGTGCATCGACGCAGGCGCTCCCGATTATATTTCCAAACCTGTGGACAGCGAACAACTGTTGGCGCTTCTTCGCGTGTGGCTCCACCGTTGACAAACTGCCTCAACCGATCGAATCTACGTGCTCGCTCGTATGTTTTTTCACCGCGATGGTTCATGAGTGACAACAAAGTCAGCATCCTGATCGTTGACGACCGCTCCGACAAACTGCTGGCGCTGGAGCCAGTCCTCGAAGATCTCGGGCAGAACATTGTGCGGGCCTATTCCGGCCGCGAAACATTGCGGCATGTTCTCGACCAGGAATTCGCGGTCATTCTGCTGGACATCAACATGCCTGGGATGGATGGCTTCGAAACCGCCACCATGATCCGCCAGCGCAAAAGTTCGCAGCACACGCCCATCATCTTCATCACGTCGTTTGGCGATGAGATGAACGCCGCACGCGGCTATTCGCTCGGCGCGGTCGACTTCATCCTCACGCCGGTCGTCCCTGAAGTGCTGCGCACCAAGGTCTCAGTCTTTGTGGAACTGTTCAAGAAAACCGAGCAGTTGACGCGGCAGGCCCAATGGCTGCGCGACCGCGCAGCGCAACTGCACAAGCTCACCAGTGCATCGCTCGCGATCAACTCCGCCCTCTCCATCGAACAGATGCTGCAGGTTGTGGTTGCCAAGTCGCGCGAGGTCATTGGGGCGCATCAGGCAAGCCTCGTTGCCACGCTCGATCCCGGCCACAAGAAGCCCCTGAGGACCGCCTCCTTTTCGGAGAAATATCCCGAGGCCTCTGAGTGCTGTGGATCGCTGTTGTCCACGGAGTTGCACCAGAAGATACGCGAGTCCAACCGGCCCATGCGCATGCCGCAGGATGAACTCCAAAGACAGCCCGGGTGGATTGAGCCTGCAATGCGCGACCCTCGCCACCCTAATACGCTCGGATGGCTTGCAGCGCCACTCACCGGCCGCGATGGCCGCAATCTCGGCCTTATCGAGCTGTCCGAACGGTTCGATGGCGATTTCAACAACGATGACGAAGCAATCCTCGTCCAGTTGGCACAGATGGCCTCCATCGCCATCGAAAACTGTATCTACAGCGAAGAGCGCGAGGCAAATCGCATCAAGGACGAGTTCCTCGCCACCCTGTCTCACGAGCTGCGCACGCCTCTGAATGCCATGCTGGGCTGGACCCAGTTGCTCCGCATGGAAAATCCCCCGGAAGAGGTCGCGCACGGCCTTGAAGTGATCGAGCGCAACGCCCGTAGCCAGACCAAGTTGATCGAAGATCTCTTGGATGTGTCGCGCATCACCACCGGCAAATTGCGGCTTTCAGTCCGTCCCACTGAGCTGGGCCCAGTTGTGCAGGCGGCCGCCGACGCAGTCAGGCCGCTCGTCGAGGGCAAGGGAATCCAGGTCGACTGCGTGCTCGACGCCGCCGATCTGGTTGTAATGGCCGATCCGGATCGTCTCCAGCAAGTCTTCTGGAACCTCTTCTCCAACGCCGCCAAGTTCACGCCCGCGAACGGCCGGATCACCGTCCGCCTGGTGCGCATCAACGACACCGTGCAGCTTACCGTCTCCGACAGCGGCGCTGGCATTGATGCCAAGTTTCTTCCGTTTGTCTTCGACCGGTTTCGGCAGGCCGACAGCACTAGCACGCGTTCGCACGGCGGCCTTGGCATCGGCCTCACCATAGTCCGCTACATCGTCGAGTTGCACGGCGGTACCGTGCATGCCGACAGCCCCGGCGCCGGCCAAGGCTCCACATTCAGCGTTACATTGCCACTCTCCCACGTGCGCGCCGTTGCCCCCGACCAGGAGCTGCCAGCGCCAGTGTTACAGACCACCGTGTTGCAAACGGCGTCCAGTCCACTGAGTGTGCGCGTTGTGATCGTCGATGACGATCCCGACGCCCGCGAAGTCCTTGGCCACATCCTCATCCGCTCGGGCGCAACCGTCTTCAGCGCCGAGTCGCCGACGCAGGCACTGGAACTGCTCCAACACCATCCCGATCTCGTGATTAGCGACATCGCCATGCCAGGTGAGGACGGCTATTCCCTCCTCCGCCGCCTGCGTGCTTTGCCGCCCGAACATGGCGGAACAACGCCAGTCATCGCGCTCACCGCCTACACCCGCCCCGAAGATCGCCAGCGGATGGCGGCCGCTGGATTTCAATCGCATCTCTCTAAGCCGGTCGAACCAGCCGCCCTCTTGGCGGCAGTCGCCGGTTTTGCGAACGCGGCCAGCAAAGATCAGTCGCTCCAACCCGTCGGCTAACCGCGGATATATTCCTTCTCGCGGAAATAACCCAGCGCCTCCGCAACGCTCAAAAATACCTTCGTAGCCGTTCCGGTCACAAACGGCGAAGGCGGCCTTGCAGATTGCCACACCACATACACCTCCCGCCCCGTCTCAAACGCATGCTGTAGTTCCCTCTCCACGCCACTGGAAATCGCCGGCTTCCCATCCGGCAGTTCCGGAATCAGGCTCACGATCATGTTCGACTGATCGATCATCTTGAAATCCCGCGCATAAATCTGCCCGAGAATGTCGCCGCTGATCTGCGCCACGTCCGCCGTCTTCAGCGTCATCGAACCACTCGAACAGGGAACGTTCACCGTCGCCTTCCCCTCCTGCAGTGCCTCCACCGCCCGCACGTGCAGCAGATACTCGTCGACGTCGGCCGGATCAAAGCACGTAAAATGCTCGCTCATCGCCGCCTTGAACCGCGCAATATCCGCCAGTGTCTCCGGCAAATCCATCACATGCGTAATCGGAAACGACAGATACACCTTCCGCCGATGCGGCTCAAACAGCAGCCGATACATCGTCTCGACGGTACTCGACGTCCGCCCCCGGCTGATCATGTAAAAGTGCCCATACCCCTTCGCAATGTTCGCCACGATCTCGGTCGCCAGCAGTTCCTCCTCGCGCCAAACCATTAGGTCCTTCAGTGTGTGCGAAGAATCATGTTCGCGGTTCAGCCGATCGTGCACCTCTTCAATATTGTCCAGTACGCTGATGTAAAGATCCGCCCCAAAGGCTTTCAACTGATCGAAATCAAACGCCGCGAACAATCCATGCCGCCAGCGAAACGTCGCATGCGTGTTAATGATCACATTCTGATGCTGCTCCGCCCGGCGCAGGATTTCCTTAAACACCGCTCGCCGCAAACTATTCAATCGGGTAATAGGAAGATTCAAAATCCGCCCCGGCGGAACATCCGGCGCTTCCTCATACATCATCTGCCCCACATGAAACACCTCCAGCGACTGCCCCCGCGCTTGCGCAAGCGCCCGCACGCTCTCCAAGAACGGCCCCTTATCAACTCCAACCTGGCCTGTGGCGATGACCCGCATGGGAACATGTTACGAACACTCGCCGCGAAAACCCAACCCCGCACTTGACGCTCAGCTCACGTCCGAGACGATATCGGACATGGCAGCCGATCATTCATTCGATATCGTGTCCGAGATCAACCTTCAGGAGATGGACAACGCGGTCAACCAGGCCGTGAAGGAAATCCAAACCCGCTACGACTTCAAAGGAACCGCCGCTTCACTCGAGTTCAATCGCAAGGACAAAGAGCTCACCCTGATGGCCGACGCCGAGCCCCAACTCGACGCCGTCCGGAAAGTCCTCGTCGAAAAAATGATCAAGCGCGGCGTCGACGCCAAATCCCTCGATCCCCAGAAATTCGAAGAAGCGACTCACAAAACCGTCCGTCAGAAGATCAAGCTCAAAAGCGGAATCGACAAGGACACGGCCAAGACAATCCAGAAGGCGATTAAGGAATTGAAGCTGAAGGTCAACGCCTCCATCCAGGGCGAACAGTTGCGCGTGACCGGCCCAAAGCTCGACGATCTTCAGGCCATCCAACAACATCTCCGCGCCAACCCCATCGGAATTCCCCTTCAATTCCAGAACTACAAATAATAACCGCACGAACAGTCTAGTTAAGAAACTTGGCAGTTTGCGACGGCCGCGCCCATAACTAAGGCATCCAAAAGCACCTACGGCAATCGTTCAAGTGCCCCATTGCCAGGGCCGATGACGGGTTTAGTCTTAATCCGAGGAGTCATCGAGATGTCTTGCTGGGTAGCCCCTTCCGTCGCGGCCGAGTTCTGGGGAGTGTCAATTGAGCGCGTGCTCGAGATGATGCAAACCGGCTCCGTGCCATGCAAAACCGAGCTCGGCTTTTCGCTCCTCGACATCTCTTCTGGAAACACAACCCAGGGTGTCCGCGACTCCGCCCCGCCGCCGCCAACCTACAAGCAGTCCGCAACCGACGAAGCAACGGTGGACACCTCCGACTTCACCAATCTGCTCATCGCTGCCGCAAATATTCCGCTCCCAGTCGAAGAAGCCGCCACGCCCGCCCTCGACTTCGACTGGCGTCGTGGCCGCCGCGTTGCATCCCTCACCCGCCGCGCACCCGCCAGCGCGCTCGCCCTCGCTGCCTGATCACTTCACCTTGATCTTCTCAATGCCCGGCACCGGCGGCGGGAACTTCATATCCAGCCCCTCCAGCTTCCTTACGATCGCGTCCGAAATCACCCAGTTGCGAAACCACTTCCGATCGGATGGAACGACATACCACGGCCCATGCTTCGTCGAGCACTTGCTCAGCACGTCCTCGTACGCCTCCTGATAGTCATCCCAGAATTTCCGGTCCTCCAGGTCGCCGGGATTGAACTTCCAGTTCTTCGTCGCATCCAGCAGCCGCGACTCCATCCGCTCCTTCTGCTCCTCTTTGGAAATGTGCAGGAAGAACTTCAGGATGATCACATCCTCGGCCGCCAGCATCTCCTCAAACGCGTTGATCTGGTCGAATCGCTTCGACCAGACTTTCTCCGGCGCAAACTTCCGCACCCGCTCGACCAGCAGACTCTCATAGTGCGACCGATTGAATATCCCGATCATCCCCCGCGCCGGAACGTGCATGTGATATCGCCACAGGTAGTCGTGTGATTTCTCTTCGGTCGACGGGACCTTGAAACTGGTCACCTGACACCCTTGCGGATTGACGCTGCTGAACACATGCTCGATCGCCCCGTCCTTCCCACCCGCATCCAGCGCCTGAAACACAATCAGCACCGAATACTTGGCCTGCGCATACAGCACCTCCTGCAACACACTCAGCCTCTTCAGGTGCCTGTCGGTCGCCGGCTCCGCATCTTCCTTGTCCTTGAAATCACCCGTGTCGTTCGTGGGATATTTCTTGAGATTGACCTTCGAATGCGGCTTGACCAGGTAAGGCGAATCGGACATGAGCGCTCCTCCACGTTATTCCAGTCTAACTGCTTTCCGGCCGGTAAAACGGCAACTCCACCACATGCCCAACCCGCATTTTCCCCTCGGCCGGTATGGTCAGCGCCGTCCCCACCCCAAACAGCGGTTTCTTCACATATCCGAGGCAAATCGCCGCCCCCGACAAGATCGGCGACACCGTGCTGCTCATGATCGCCCCAACTTCATTCTCGGCCACGTCATAAATACGGTTCCCGGCCATCGGCAGCGCATCCTCGTCCATCTTGATCCCCACCAGTTGCTTGGCCACCACCGACCGCGCATGCATCCGCGCCACAATCTCCTGCCCAAGATAACAACCCTTGGTCACACTCACCCCCCGCGCAAACTGCCCCGTTTCCGCAGGCAGTATCGAATCATCAAAATCGATCCCAAAAATCGGCCGTCCCGCCTCAATCCGCGTCGCATTGAAAGTCGCCCACCCGACCGCCCGCAATGGATGCCGCGCCGGCGGCGTATGCGCCGCCACTGGCTTCGTACCCACCGCCACCGGCAATCCACCACCAAACCGCTCCAGTAACCCAGTCCAGATTCTTACCGCCTGATCACTTGGAACCAGCAGAAAATACCCAGGCGAACCGGCCGGATCATCCCGCCATACCGTGACCGGCACCTCAAATATTCTGCACTCCACCGCGCCCCCTACCGCGAGCTCTGTCAACGCCGGTACCGTTACCTGCGTCAACAACTCCAGCGCCCGTGGTCCATGCAGCGCCATCTCATGTAGCGTCCCCACCCGGCCAACCATCTTTACCTGCTCGACAAATAGATACTTATCAAACGCCACCCGCACC
>JBBRHH010000100.1:0-13647 GCA_038222915.1 Tepidisphaerales bacterium | reverse complement strand
ACAAAACCACCCAGAACGCCCAGGGCCTGATCACGGCCCTGCAGGATCGCGAGTTTGGCGTCGCCTGGCAGGCGCGGCAGAGCCTGATGCTCCTGACCGCACAGGATTTCCGATACGATCCGGCGGCATGGCTCAATTATCTCGCCGGCGCCGCGGAGCCTTTTAAATAGGCCGCGATCAAATTAGGCCAGCTCAAATAAGGCCAGCTCAACTAAGCACCGGCTAAATAAGCACGGATCAAATAAGGCCCGTTTAAATAAGCACCGGCTAAATAAGCCTTGGTCAAATAAACTCCGGTCAATCCTCACTCCACCCCGATCGCCTCGAACATGCGCGCATTGGTCTTCGATCAGACGCTCTCATTCCGGCCGCGGCATCCCGAGCCGCCGGTCGGGCAGGGGGATGCACTGCTCAAGGTCCGTCAGGCCGGCATCTGCTCGACCGACATCGAGATCACCCGCGGGTACATGGGCTTCAAGGGAATCCTCGGCCACGAATTCGTCGCCGATGTCGTTTCGTCGCCGAAAAAGGAATTGATCGGCCAGCGCGTCGTCGCCGAGATCAACATTCTGTGCGGCCGCTGCGATCTGTGCGTGGCGGGGCTTTCCAGTCATTGCCGCAATCGATCGGTGCTGGGCATTCTCAACCACGACGGGGCGTTCGCCGATCTGGTGCGCATGCCCGCCGAAAATCTGCACGCGCTGCCCGCGGCCATCGACGACGATCAGGCGATCTTCATCGAGCCGCTGGCGGCGGCGATTCAGGTGCTCAAGCAGGTTCAGTTTGACCAGCGCAAGTGGGTGACGGTGCTCGGCGATGGGCGGCTGGGGCTTCTCGTCGCCCAGGTGCTGCGCAACGCCGGCTGCCCGGTGCGGGTCATTGGAAAACACGCTGGCAAACTGGCGATGTGTGAGAAATGGTCGATCCGCAGCCGCGCTGTCGCCGACATTGTTCCCCGGCACGATCAGGATGTCGTGGTTGAATGCACCGGCAGCGCCGCAGGCTTCGAGATGGCGATGCAGATGGTCCGGCCGCGCGGAACGATCGTCCTTAAAAGCACCGTCGCCGCCGGCCGTGCGATGAATCTCGCCCCGCTGGTGATTGATGAGATCAGCGTCATCGGCAGCCGGTGCGGGCCGTTTCGCGAGGCGATACGGGCTTTGGCACAGAAGCAGGTTGATGTGATCAGCCTGGTTCACCGCCGGATGAAATTGGAACAGGGCGTGGAAGCGATGGAGTTGGCGGGAAGGCCGGGAGTTTTGAAAGTGCTCCTGACTGTCGGAGGCGCCAATTGATCCCGCATCAGTCTTGCATACGTGCACGCACCGAGGATGATGGGTATACACTTTCTTGATCGACACTGTTTCCCATGGCCAAAGACCTCGCAATTATTCTGAACAACGGCAGTGTGAACTCAGCGGTCGCCACGGCGATGGCGGTTCAGAAATTTCGGCCAATCCTGATTTACATCGACACATCGGCGCATGCCGGATCGCGGGCGCGGGCGGCGTACGATCTCCAGGTCGCGCACTTTAAGCCATATCGCGAACATTCGGTCGCGATGCCGCATCTGGCGGGAATCGGCACCGATCCGTCGGCTGCGAGTGCCATGGCCGCCGATCCGCGGCATGCTTCTCTGCTTGGCCAGCAACTGACGCAATTGCTTCCCCTGGTTTCCACGGCCACGCGGTTCGCGGCGCATTACCAGGCGGCGGCCGTCTATTTTGGACTGCGGCTTGGTCCGCATGGCGACGATCTCGCACAGGCCACAGAATACGTGCAGATCTGGAACGAACTGCTGCAACTTCCCTGCGGGCAGGCCGATCTGGAGCTGAACACTCCACTGCTGGAGTTGGAGCCGTGGCAGGTCATCGATGTGGGTTTTCAAGTCGGCGCACCCTTCGAGCGTACCTGGAGTTGCCAGGAAGATACACCTGAGCCGTGCTGGGCCTGCCGAGCATGTCGAGCGCGCGAAGCCGCCTTTCAGCAATCGGCCAAGCCTGACCCGTTGCGCGTGGTCAAGAAGGTGTAGTACGGTTCGATCAACTTCGAATTGTTCCATCCAGCAAAAGACCCTCGTCACTTTTCGGTGACGAGGGTCATTCTCTTTACATGAACTCACTCGCGGCTAGTTGCCGTGATGATGCACATGGGCCGCTGCGCCTTCGCCAACGCCCTGGCCGGTTGGAGGGGCTTCTGCGTGGCTTTGCAGATAGGCGTCGACGTCCTTGGTGACGACCAGACGACCCCACATCAATTCCCAGTGACTGGGATAGGTGCAGAAGTAGTCGTAATCGCCTTCCTTCTCCGGTGCGACCATCTTGAGCGTCGTCTTCTGGCCGGGTTCGATCAGCTTTGTGGCAGCCAGGAACTTGAGGCCCTTGGGCATGTACGGCCGACCCTGCGCGTCCAGGTCATCGGGCTTCATGTCGGTTGTGGTTGGGCCGAATTTCTCGCGATCGCCGAGGTTCACGACAACGAGATTGTGCGGCATCGAGTCGCCATTTTCGAGATGAATCTCGAAGGGTTTGCCGGCCTCCACGACCAGCCGGGGCGTGTCGTAGCGCATCTGTTCGCGCACCGTCGTGATGTAGAAGGTCGCGACGCGAAGCTCCTTCAGGTCCTTGCGCACTGAGGCGGCTTGTTCGGCGGGAAGCTGACCCGCCAAATCGCCGGCAAACTGAACCGTTTCCAGATATTCCTGAGTGGTGCGATCGGCTGCGGGAACCGTTTTCGCCCAGGCAACCAGGTTCGTCGCGATCGCGCCGCCCTTGCCCTTGGGCCAGGTGTTGCGGGGCAAGTTGCGGATGCCCTTGGCGGCGTTGGTGACGAGTTGCTCGCGCTTAATGAGTGTCGCCAGAGCGTCAAACACCTTGGCTTCATTTTCCTTCATGCTGACGGCGGCAACGATCGCCGCACGTCGAACTGTCCCGGCGTCGTCGGTTGAAACAGTAATGCGAACGCTTTCCTGCGGAGCAGGATTGCCGGCTTTCTTGAACACTTCATGACGTTTCGCATCGAGGATGGTCAGCGTGAAGTTGTCGAGCCGTTTGAGGTAAACGCCGCCGCCGTCTGTGCGGTTCCAGATAACGACCGATTCAATGGGCCTTTCACTTCCAAGGTCAACTTCCCACCACGGTTTGTCTTCATTCTCTTTCGTGTGGGTTTGCGTTCCACTGCCAAAATTGCCGTCCGTGTTTCCATCAATCGCGTGAGCGGCATCGCCGCCGTTGGCAGTGCTGGACTGTTTGGCTTTACCGCCCATGGCCACATTTTTCCCATCGCTGAAAATCTGGACTTCGGCCAACGTCAGCGCGCTTCTGCCCGGCAGATCTATGCGGACGTAGCGTCCCGGAGAGCTTGTCGGCGGCTTGGGTGTCGAATTCAGCCCTGCCGCTTCTTCCGGAGCAAGCAGCGGCAAGACCTTATCAAAGGCGAGATTACGAATATCAGCGTCGTAGATCAGCGGAATGCCCTTCAGCAACTCCGAGAGGGTCGCCGGGGACTTCGCCGCCTGGGCCCATACTTTGTCGAACGAATTGTCGGCCATTGCAACCGCAGCAAGAGCCGGCGATCGCACGTCGGTCGAACCGCCCTTGGCAGCCAGCGTTTCGAGCTTTTCACGCACGACCTTTAACTCAGCCGGAGGCTGAAGCGGGAGGAGCTTGGCGATGCTTGACTGAGCCGCGATATCGGTTGCCGGTGTGGTTTCAATGGCGTTCAGGATGGCGGACGCGCGGGTGACTTTGGTCATCTCGGCGAGGCCATTCAGGATTTCGGCCCGTGTCGTATCGGAGACATCCGGACGTGCGAGGACAGCCTGCAAGGTGCCCGGCGATTTGGGTTGCTTCATCAGATCGGCGGTGCTCATGCTCTTGGTGAGATAAGCAACGCCCTGCGGATTGTCCGCCGCCATGGATTGACCAGCCGCGACAGCCTTTTTCCAATACGGCTCGAGCTGCTTCATCGTCTCGGTCAACGTGTAGTTCAGATAGTAATCGCTCGGATACTTCAGTGAAGTCAGAGCAACTTCGGCTGCCTCCGCGCTTCGGAAAAAGCTCGCGGCGCGAACCGCCTGCAGGCGGACCTTTGCATCTTCATCGCCGGCGGACGCCTTCAGGAGCGGCAATACCTCGGGCACACGATCACGCCAGTAACAGAGCACCCGCGTGGCCTGCGCCCGCACATGGGGCTCGGGGAACTTGAGCAACTGCTTAAGCAGATCGATATCAACGACATTCTGCCACTGATGAAGCCAGAGCGCCTCCATCATGTTGTGGCCGTAATTGGGGTCATTCTTGTCGAGGCCTGCAATCCATGTTGTCAGGGCGGGCATGACTTCGGTAGTCGGGTGCTTGTCCAACTCGACTTTGGCTAATTCACGCGTCTGATTTTCGGGAGCTTTTAAGAGGTCGAGCAATGCGGCAACAGGTTGGCCATCGATCTTGGCGGGCTTGACCGTTGCCATCCCGTCAAAGGTCATTCGATAAATACGTCCATGGATGTGATCGCGATTGGGATCACGCAGATGGTGCTGCATGTGGCCAATGATCGAGTTGCTCCAGTCCATGAAGTAGACCGCGCCATCCGGTCCGACGCTCACGCCGGTCGGACGGAAATTGGGATCTTCTGACGACACGAGCGGTTCGAGCGTCTCGCCTTTGAGGCCTGAGCCGTCGTCGCTCATCTTCACGCGGTAGATTCCCTGGAAGCTGATGACGTTGCAGTTGAGGAAGTTGTTCTGAAACTCCTCGGGGAATGCCTTGCTCTGAAGCAGGCCCGTACCGGGGCATGGCCGCGAAGGCCGCGACCAGAATTCCTTGATGCCCGGATGTTTCTGCGGGAAGTCGATGTGGCCGCTGATGGCTGGGCCGAAATAGGTGTTGTTGCCGGTGGCGTCGGTCAGCAGATCGTCGCCCCAGTAGGTGAAGACCTTGCCGTGCGGGTTGGCGTAGCCATACGCAGTGTGCACATCGAAGCGGCCAGTATTCGGCTCGAAGCGATAGGTGGCAGCGTCGTTGTTGCGCACGGGTCCGGCGGCCGTCTCGACTTGCGTCCTGTGGAAAACGCCGTCGCTGAGATAAACCGCGCCGCCCGGTTCATGCGACATCGCATTGGTCGTGTGGTGCGAATCGGCCGAGTCCATCCCCATCAAGATTCGTACCTTCGAATCGGCCTTGCCGTCGCCGTTGGTGTCTTTCGCAAACCAAAGATCGGGGGCCTGCATCACCAGGACGCCGTCTTTGTGAAATTGAAATCCGGTCGGGCAGTTCAGGTCGTCGAGGAAATGCGTGCACTTGTCGGCCTTGCCGGTGCCTTTGGTGTCTTCGAAAATGAGGAGACTGTCGCCCACCGTGGAGGTGGGAGTGCGCTCCGGATAGTTGTGCCAGGCGGAAATCCACAGGCGGCCTTTCGTGTCCCACGCCATCTGCACGGGATTGACCAGTTCAGGGAACTGAGTTTCGTCCGCGTACAATGTTACTTTGCATCCGGCGGGCATTTTCATCTTGGCAATTGCCGCATCGCCGCTGAGGAATTGCCACGAGCCATCGGGGTTTGAGCCCGGATGGTTGGTTTTCACATCGTCCACGGGCGGAAGATCGTTGTCTTCGGGCTTGAGTTCCTGTCCCTGCGCGGCCGCGAAGACGACCTTATCACGATTTGCGGTGATGACGTCGCGCTGCGACATCTCCTCCTGCATCACCTTGAAGTTTGAAATCTTCGGACCGCCCTTGCCGTTTTCATACGCCAACTGCGAGCGGCCGCCATAGACGTTGTAGCCATCCATGGTGCGGTAACGGCAATGCCACTGCCAGTTCTTCTCAATGATTGCCATGCGGAGTTTTTCGAAATCGCCGGCGGGGGCGGTTTCTTCGAAGGCCGCCTGAAACATGATTGGGGCCAGAAGCTTGTCGCCGGCTTCACTGAGGTGAATGCCGTTGATGGTCAGCGACTGCTTCTTTGCCGCAGCCTCGGCGTAGAGTTTTTGCGAGGGTTCGAAGAGATCGACGAACTGTACATTGTTTGCCTTCGCCACTTCGGCCATCGCCGCAGCGTACATCTGCAGATTGGCGTTGTTCACGGCCGGATCGGGGAAGTTGGGATCCTGAGTCTTTTCGTTGGCAATCGGCGAGAACAGGACGATGCGCGGCGCGCTTTTCCCGTTGTAATTCTTCGCCAGAGTCGCTTTGAGATATTTGTCGAGATCAGCCTTGAATTGCTCCAGACCTTCCTTGCCCTTGAATGATTCATTAAAGCCGAAAAAAGCCAAGATGACGTCGGCCTTGGTCCTGGTCAGCCATTCGTCGGGCGTGCCGAAGTTGTCGGACCGGCTGCGCATGACAACCTCATCACCCGCGGCGGCAAGGTCGCGAACGACAATGCCTTCCTTCGGATAGCGGGCATACATGAGCGTTTCAAAATACGCGTCATGCTGCATGCGATCTGGCAGCGTGTTGCCGATGATTGCAACATGATCGCCCTTCTCCAGCTTCAGCTTCGGCGCGTCCGCTGCTTGCACCAGGTTGACTGCACTACACGCCATCGCAAGCGACAACATCGCCGACTTCATTCGAGACACTTTCAGCATCAATAACTCCGTTTGAGGCAATAAATCCGCACCCCGCCCTCATCAATATAACAATTTCGCCGGCCATGTGTTTAACGCCAGGCACCCCTCGCAACATTGACTAGGATCGGCGATAAAGAGGGCTGTGCACGCCTGTCCCATTTCAAGGAGAAATCGCACCGTGAACCGCTCAACATTATTCGGCCGCGTTGTCCTGTCGCTTCTGCTCGGACTCATCGCCCTGCCCGCTTCGTCGGCACGCGCCGCCGATCAGTGGCTGGTTTTCCAAGGCAAGGAAGGACCGGGCAAGGGCAAGCACATCGTCTTTGTGACCGGCGATGAAGAATATCGTTCCGAGGAAGGCCTGCCGATGCTCGCGAAGATCCTCGCCAAGCATCACGGCTTCAAGTGCACGGTGCTCTTCTCCATCGACGCGAAGACCGGCGAAATCAATCCGAATGAAACGCACAACATCCCCGGAATTGAGGCGCTGAAGACCGCCGACCTGATGGTCATCCTCACCCGCTTCCGCGATCTGCCTGACGATCAGATGAAGTATGTGGATGAATACATCAAGGCCGGCAAGCCGATCATCGGCCTCCGCACTGCAACGCACGCATTCAATATTCCCAAGGGCAAGACGTACGAAAAATACAACTGGAACAACGGGGCGGACGACTACAAAGACGGATTTGGCCGGCAGATCCTGGGCGAGACCTGGGTCAGCCACCATGGCAACCACGGCTCGCAGAGCACACGCGGCGTCATCCCTGATGCCGTGAAGGACAATCCGATCCTGAAGGGCGCGACTGACATCTGGGGCCCAACTGACGTGTATGGTATTCGCAACCTTCCCGAAAACGCGACGCCACTGGTCATGGGTCAGGTGCTGACCGGCATGAAGCCCGATGACGGCCCGCTGGCCGGGGCAAAGAACGATCCAATGATGCCGGTGGTCTGGATTCGCACTTACAAGGGCGCGGACGGCCACGAAGGCCGGGTGCTTGCGACAACCATGGGTGCCAGCACCGACCTGCAGAGCGAGGGCCTGCGTCGATTGATCGTCAATGGCTGCTATTGGGCGGTTGGCCTCGAAGACAAGATTCCGGCTAAGAACAACGTCGACATCGTTGGACCCTACGAGCCACGGAAATTCGGCTTTAACGGAGGCGCAAAGGGCGTGATGCCCGAGTCGCTGAAGGCCGGGGCGGAAGACATTGTCGTGCCGAGCGAGAGCAAGTAGTCAAACGGCCATGGTGGTGGAGGTGAAGCGAAGGCTTATTTCGACTTCATCTCCACCCACACCGTTTCCGCCTTCTGGCCGGCGTCGAGATGCCATGAAGCATCTTCCGTCCCGGCTGCAGCGTAAGTGTGGGTCGAGGTTTTCAATTCCCCGCCGTTTGATTTCCAGGCAAAAGTTACATCCGTTGCGCCTTCGCCTTTTACGCCGTAAGCTAGATACGCCTCCACCTTTCGGAACGCCTTGCCACCGTCGTTGGTGAAACGAATACGCACGGGGCCGGCGGGGGCTTCCTTCAACGCCGTTTCACCCCACGTGAAACTCTGACTCCAAAAGTCGCCCGGCTCGGGCTGGCGGCGCTCGACCTTCCAATCCTTGACGACGGACTGCCACGTCTTGCCGGCGTCGGTGGAGTAGTCGATGTTGTATTTGGCTGGTGCCGGTGGTGCTCCGGAATTCTGCCAGGCGGCCGCGTAAACGCGCGTAGGTGTTGCACCGCGCGGAGCAGTCAATTCGAGCGTGACATTGTTCGATCCCATCTTGCCGTCGACAACGTGCACCTCGGCCTGGTCCTTGAGTGGACCGGCGGCCAATACACCGTTACCCGTTGCGAGGTATGTGATGGTGTTCGCGCCGTCGTGCAGGTGAGGAATGATCGACACATTCGATTGGCAGACGGTGCGCCAGGAGAGGCCGGCGTCTTTTAAGGTGGCGGCCGGAGCAGCGAATCGCAGCCAGTATTGTTGAGCGCCTTTGACTTTGTCGGTCAGATCGAGGCCGTCGCTCATCGCGCCGGCCTCCTGCCAGGTTTTGCCCTGATCAATGGAAATCTGCACAGGACAGGTCGCTTTTCCATGAAGGACCAAACCGTTGGTTGCACCTTCGTCGTAAACGCCCCATGCGCCTTTGGTGGCCGGCGTGGCGGCAATGACGTAGGGGGAATAGAACTCAAAGGTGACGTGGTCTGCTGTTTCTTCGATCACCCCTTCTTTGTATTTGCCGCCGACAAAATCCGGCGTATAGCTGTAAGCGGCATTGGCGTAGCGCGCCTGGCCGCCGTGCGCACCGGTCCCCTTCTTTGAGTTGTACATGCTCTCCGGCTGGTTTACCCAAGTGCGATCGCGCGTTGGCCCGGGCATGCTGATGTTGTAATTACGGCCCCAGAAAACGAAGGTCTTCCCATCGTCCAGACCGGGGGCGAGATAGCGGCGGAGTGACTCACCGCTACGAAGGTTAACGGTCGGCGGCGCGCCAGCGTAGCCGGCAAGATATTCGGCCGTCGAAAATTGGGTGTAAACGCCGCGCGCGTCGTTGTCTTCCAGCGCGGAGATGCGCCATCCATGCTGGCGATCGGGTTGATACGTAGGGTTGGCGAGATTCTTGACATTGGGAACGATCTCATCCAGCGACATCAGCCGTGAACCATCCGGACTGTAAATAACCGTCGAAATATCGTGATCCAGAAGTGCCCATCGTCCTGTGCCGTAGGCTCCGCCGGTAAGATAGACTTCAAACGAGTTGTGCCCCGCAACTCCTGCGACGCGGGACTTGCCATGGCCAAGGAGTGCATCCATTTCGGCGCACCATTGGGCATGTGTTGTTCCACAAAGGGCCATCCCGCCAGAAAACAGGCCGGTCCAATACTCGCGGTTCTTGTCTCCTTTGAATCCGCTGCCAAAGCAATCACGCTGACCTTCTTCGCCGTGCCAGTAGTGGATGTTGCGCCAATACCAGGCGGCCAGCGCCTTATCTTCATCGCTCACGACTTCCCGGCCGGTGGTGTGCTTGAATAGCTCGGCCTCGGTCTTGAAGAGACGCTCGAATGTTGAACAGGACAACTCACCGGGATAGAACGGATGATCCGTCTTCAACTGCGGGTCGCCGACTCCAGCGTGTGCGGACGTTGTGAGCAAAGCAAGGCTGACTGTGCCGCCGAGGAGAATTGCGCGTGAACGCGACTTGGACAATTGCATTTTTGGTTCCTTTGTGAGTCCAAGTTGAATAATGCCGTCGATGGCATACGTTGAACCATCGCCGCAATCGCAGAAATCGCTTTAGGCTTCGACCACGCTCGCAACGATCCGGTCGTAGCTCTCTTTTCGCCATTCTGGTGCAGTGCCTCCTTGTACATCAGGAAAGAATTCTTTGGCGTTCTCTCGGGTGATACCCCAGAGCCCAAACAGCTTGACGCCTGGCGTATCAATGACATATCCGCCAAAGTCGAGTCGATAGCGTCGCGCGGACGTTGTCGTATGCCTTCCCTTTCCGGTGTAGCCGCTCAATGCGGCGATTCGAATATCCAACTGCGGTTGTATGCTGCGAATGAGGCTGCTTTTGCCCACGCCGCTATGGCCGGCAAGGACGGTGGTTTTGTCGCGTAGCAGATCCTTCAAAGCATCGAGCCCGGTGCCCAGCACCACGCTAGTCTTCACGACGGGAATGTTCATTTGCGCATAATGAGCGAGCGCCTCGCGCGCCAGCACCTCATCAGGTTTTTCGGAAAGGTTAGTTGCATCCGCGACATCCACCTTATTTATGCACAAGATGGGCTGAAGTGACCCCCCCAGACAGGCGACAATCATTCGATCGATCAGGCCCCACTTGATCTTTGGTTCGCGAATGCTGGCGACGATCAGCATCTGATCCGCGTTCGCGACAATCGGGGCCTGCTCGATGCCTTTGAAACTGTCGGCGCGGGTGAGAATGGTGCGACGCGGCAAAATCTGTTCGATCACAGCCTCGGGCCTGCCGCTTTCGTCCACGATGCCTGTGTTGCGGATACGCACACGATCGCCGACCACGATGGACGTGTCGGCAAGTTTGGTTAAGGTTTTACGCAGCACGCAAAGATGAATCGTTCCGTTCCACTCGACATCACTGAAAAGAGAGTAGACCTGCACGACCTCGCCAAGGGGCAGGGCGTCGATGTCGCCCGACAACTCTTCCTCCGCGGCCCGCAGCAACGCGGTCTGCTCCATGTTGGTTTGTTGAGCGCCGGCGGAGCGGCGCGAAAATCGCTGGCGTTGCTCCACGCGGTCTTCGTCGACGTTGTCGCCGGCGAGAAGCTGATCGGTCATGTCCTTTTCGCGGGAGCTTTTGCGGCGTCTTCTATTCATGTGATAGACGATGTTATACCCGCGACAGCTGACGATTTGTGAGTTCCTCTAAAAACAGATAAACTCGTGTTCTTCCTGGAGTGGGATTTACCTTTAAAGCGCAAACCCAAATTATGCCACGAATCACCTGGGACAAGCCGGCAATTCTGAAAAAACTCAAACAATTGCATACGACGGGCAAGGACCTTTCGTACACGCGCCTTGCGAGCAGTCAGCAACCGTTGATCTCGGCCGCGGCGTATCATTTTGGATCTTATAGGAAAGCAATAGAGCGCGCCGGCATCGACTACACCGAAGTCACCCGGCGGCCGCGCTGGAGCAAGCCGACGATCATCAAGCTGGTGAAAGACGCACATCGTCGCGGCGATGACTTGAATTGGTCGGCCGTCACGCAGCGCCGCGACGAGCTCGGCAAGGCGGCGTTTGCGTCGCTGCAGACGCGTCTGTTTGGAAGCTGGGACCGCGCATTACACGCCGCCGGCCTCGATTCCGACGACATCAGCCGCTATCGCAAGTGGGATCGCAACACGATCATCTTCTCGATCAAAGCCCGCCACCGCGACAATGAAGCGCTCAACAGCGGGGCAACCCAGCAACAAGACCCGGGTCTTCACGCCGCCGCCGTCCGTCATTTTGGAAGCTACGACAAGGCGCTGCGTCAGGCCCGTGTCGACCCAACCACAGTTCGCCGTCGCCGCCACTGGGACAAGCCCACCGTCGAGACAGAGTTAAAGGCTTTCAAGAAACGTCACAAAGAGGTCAGCGACCGGGCCCTGCGCGAGCAGTCGCCGGCGCTTTATGGGGCCGCGTTGCGATTGTTCAAGAGCATCGCGGCGGCCCGCAAGGCCGCGAAGGTTTAAGGACGCAGTTTCATGTGTCCGGATGTGCCAATTCCAACGTTACCGTTCGGCGAAAATCGTTGACGCAAGACCAAAGCAAGTATAATATCATTCCATGCAAGTGTTTATAAGTCATGCCGTGCAAGATAACGAACTGGCGCGGATAATTGCGGCGCGTCTGGTGGAGGCAGGCGTCCACGTCTGGAGCCCGGACGATCAGATATACCCTGGTGATAACTGGGCCGCCAAAATTGGTGAAGCGCTTGAGCAATCTGAAATCATGATTGCAATCGTTACGCGCGAGTCGCTTCAGTCCGGCTCGCTAATTAATGATATTCAGTTTGCACTCACGTCAAGAAATTTCGGCGGTCGCGTAATTCCAGTACTCGTTGATTATGTCGCAGTTCAACCTGGACTGGACATTCCATGGATTTTGCTCCGGCTCGATCCCGTGTTCGTCAACTCTTCCTCTCCAAGATTGGACGAACTCGTTCAACGGGTAAAATCGAGCGCTGAGGCAGTTCTGCATGCCACCCGCTGAAGTCTTTATCTCGCATTCGAGCGTCGATCAGGTGACCGCCTCGCGTATCGCCGCTGAGCTTGTCGCCCACGGTATTCCAGTCTTTTACAGTCCGCGCAACATCATCGGTGCGCAGCAATGGCAGGACGAAATCTTGAAGGCGATGAAGCGATGTGATTGGTTCGTTGTACTCCTTTCACCTGATAGTGTCGAGTCAATGTGGGTCAGACGCGAAATCGCGTTTGCGCTGCGTGAAAAGCGGTATGAAAACCACATAGTTCCATTGAACTATCGAGCCTGCGATCTGACGTCGGTTGAATGGCTAAAACTCTTCCAGATGGTTGATTTTTCGGGAACGGATTTTCGCGATGGATGCCGTGCACTGCTAAAAATCTGGGGCATCGGGCTTCGTGATGACTTGGCGATTTAACGTCGCTTGCTGCATCATTTCTCGCAATAACCCTTCGGGTGCTTTTCAAACCATCGCCACGCCGACTCGATGATCGCCTGGGGATCCTTGTGTTTCGCTTCCCAACCCAGTGTTTCTTTGACCAAAGTTGGATCGGCAAACAATGCGATCGCATCGCCAGGTCGACGCGGCCCATAGGTCACGGGCACGTTCTTCCCCGTCACTTTCTCGGCGCTGGTAATAATTTCCTTCACCGAAAATCCCCGGCCTGTTCCCAGGTTTAAGAACAGTGATTGACCGGATTGTAGTTTTTCCATTGCCAGAATGTGTGCATCGCCCAGATCGTCGACGTGGATGTAATCTCGAACGTTGGTTCCGTCGGGCGTGGGATAGTCGGTTCCAAAGACCGTCAAGCCAGGCCGAACTCCCATCGCTGCATGTAAAACGACCGGAATCAGATGGGTTTCCGGATGGTGGTCCTCCCCCAGGGACCCATCCATTGCGCAGCCGCTCGCGTTGAAGTAGCGAAGTGCGGCAAAGCTGAAGTCCTTGTTGGCCGCCAGATAGTCCTGTAGCACCCATTCGACCATCAGTTTGCTCCGCCCGTAAGGCGAGACCGGCGCTTTCTTCTCGTTTTCGGTGATCGGTACTTTTGTGGGGTCGCCGTACACGGCGCATGTGCTGGAGAACACAAATCGCCTGACCCCTGCGCTGGCCATGGTTTCCAGGACGTTAATTGTCGTTGCCACGTTGTTGTCGTAGTACATCAACGGCTTGTCGACGCTTTCACCGACATAGGCGTACGCCGCAAAATGCATCACCGTGTCGATCTTGTAATCACGCAACGTCGCCAGCAACGTTTCACTATGGTTCAAATCAGCGAACACTGCCGGCACATTCAGAATCTTTGCAACAACCTGATGGCCACGCGAGAGATTGTCGTAAATCACTGGTG
>JBBRHH010000099.1:0-13715 GCA_038222915.1 Tepidisphaerales bacterium | reverse complement strand
GGGTTGGTCATGAGGCGGGACCAGAGCCAATTGAGGTGCCCGTAGAGGCCGGTGCCCAGGAGAATTGAGGCAATGATCAGGTGTATGCGTGCGAAGCTCGCTTCGGAGCCGGCTTGTGTGCGGGTGGTAATGGTCTGGAAGAATTGAGTTGGCCGGAAGAGGACAGACAGGGTTGTATAGATAAAGCGGTGGAAAGCAGACGCAGTTGTTGTTTCCCATGCAGGAGGGTGGCGAACCTGTGGGCCATTGCTTTCGATTATCGGGCGACTGCACTCGGGGCAGCGGCCTGTATCGGGAAGGCCGGTAAGAATGTAGCCACAGCCCTCGCAGAGAATTGCGGCCGGGTCGGGGACGGTTTTTTGTGTACGGGCCACGGCCGGATGGTATACTCCTGTGGCGTACATTGTCATCCGGGCGGCATTTTGCCCGATGTACAGGTGTGCTGGAGGAGTTTTCAATGAACGCAGCACGGTGGCTTGGAATCGCGTTGATGGCGACGGTCGTCGCGGGTTGCGATGACGCGCCCCATCCCACGAAGGTGTCGGTTACTACCACGACAACCCGGCCGGCCGCGACGCAGCCGATCAAGGCCAGCATTGCGGCGACGGAGCCCTCAGTCGCGGACGTGCAGGCCAAGTCGTTGCTGACGATTGATGGTGCAGCGGTGGAATTTCCGCGGACGCGGCTGCGCGTGAAGCAGACGCAACCGAAGCTGGTGGTGATGCTGTTCAGCGATGATCCGAAGACCGCGATTGACGAAAACTACCAGGGCAACAGCTATTACTTCGAGATGGCGTTGACCTGCAACGATCCGGCGCAGCTGGGGACGTTGATGTGGAATTATCAGGCCGCCAGCAGCGAGCATGTGGATTCGATGAACGGGGTGTTTTTGAATGGGGGAAAGACGCATCTTCAGCCGGTTGATGCGCACGTTCAGTTTGTGCAGATGGGGGATAAGTGGATGGTGTCGCTGTCGGGTCAGTTTCTGCAGTTCAATTCGAAGGATAACAGCGCAGTGTCGGCTGTGAAGAAGGTCGTGAGTGGGGCACTTACCGCGGAGTTGGAGAAGTAGGGGTCGGGCCGGTTGCCTTCAATTTCATCACATGTTGCCCGGTCCGAGCCGGCAAAGCGGGTCTATTGTTGATTTCCCGGTGGGTTGGGTTCTCTGGGGGCGTGGGTCGCTGTATAACAGCTTTGGCCGCGAGATGCGGTTATATCGACTGGACTCATGAATAAACTTCCCGTGATTGCGATTGTTGGGCGCCCCAATGTGGGCAAGAGCAGCCTTTTAAATGCGTTGGTTGGCAAGCGCATCAGCATCGTTCAGGACATGCCGGGCGTGACCCGCGACCGTGTGTCGATGATCCTGCGGATTGATGACCGGTATGTCGAATTGGTCGACACCGGCGGCTATGGCTTTGTCGATCCAGATCAGCTTACGGAGCACATCAGGCATCAGATTGAACTGGCGATGGCGCGGGCTGACCTCGTGGTGTTTCTGGTGGATTGCCAGACGGGGCTGACGGCGGGGGATGATGAAATTGCAGCGCTGCTTCGGCGAAAGAACATCAAGACGCTTTTGATCGCGAACAAGGCGGATGGACCGAAGGCGGATATTGCGCTGGGTGATTTTTCGAGGATGGGGCTGGGGACGCCGCTGGGGGTTTCGGCGATGAACAATCGCAATCTGGATCTGCTGGTGGAGGCGATCCGGAAGAATATCGATCTGTCCAAAGCGCCCAAGGAAGTGCCGCAGCCAGAAATGATGGTGGCGATTGTCGGCAAGCGGAATGCGGGCAAGAGCACCTTGGTGAACGCGGTGGCGAAGCTTTATGAAGGCGATGATGAGCGTGTGATCGTGTCGGAGGTGCCCGGAACGACGCGCGACAGCATTGACGTGCGTTTTGAGAAGGATGGGAAAACGCTGGTAGTGATTGACACGGCCGGTGTGCGCAAGAAGCGGCACATGGCAACCAATGACATTGAGTTTTACAGCTTTCACCGCGCGCAGCGATCGGTGCGTCGCGCGGGGGTGGTGTTGATGCTGATCGATGCGACCGAGCCAATCAGCGAGCCGGACAAGAAGTTGGCGCAATATGTGGCCGAGGAGTTCAAACCGGTTGTGCTGGTGGTGAACAAGTGGGACCTGGCGAAGGAAAAGTTGCGCGCACGGCGGAAAGACAATGAAAAAGAGGTTGATGAGCGGCAGTTGATGGAAGAGTATCGCGAGTATCTGGACGAGGAGCTCAAGCACGTGTCTTACGCTCCGATCGCATTCATCACGGCAAAAGAGGGGAAGAATGTGCAGGCGGTGCTTGACCTGTCGCAAAATCTCTTCAAGCAGTCGAATGAGCGTGTGACAACCGGTAAGTTGAATCAGACGATTCGGGATATTCTGGAGGTGAAGCGGCCGAGTACGACTAGCGGACGGCGGGCGCGGATCTATTACGCGACGCAGACGGGGGTCGCGCCGCCAACCATTTTGATGTTCGTGAACAATCCATCCTATTTCGATGACTCGTATTTGCGTTTCATGGTGAACCGGTTTCGGGAGACGCTTCCGTATGGCGAAGTGCCGATCCGGCTGGAATTGCGGGCGCGCAATCGTGGCGCACCCGCGGCGGCGACGGAAGATACGATCGAGGTGCGCGAGGATATTGCGGTGCGGAAGGCGGGCGGCGTTGCCCGCAGCCGAGCGACCAAGAACCGGTCGCGCACCAAACCGTCCAAGGCGAAAAAAAGCGTCGGGCGGCCGCGCCGAAAGTAGCGATGCCTTGATGCGGTCCCTCTGTTAAAATCAGCTTGGACCACCACTCAGCGTTTATGAAGTCTCATACGCACTATCTTACTTTTCAAACCAAGAAGAAGCGGGAATACATCAATATTACCGCCGAGGTGGAGACTGCTGTGCGCGAGGCCGGCGTGAAGGAGGGGATGGTGCTGGTGTCGGCAATGCACATCACTGCGGGGATTTTCGTCAATGACAATGAGGCAGGTTTTTTGAAGGACCTGGACGATCTGCTGGAGAGGCTTGCGCCGGACGATGCGTACTATCGGCATCATCAGACAGGGGAAACCAATGGCGACGCGCACATGAAGAACATTCTGGTGCATCATCAGGTGATCTTGCCGATCACCAAGGGCGTGCCGGATCTTGGGCCGTGGCAACAGGTTTTTTATGCGGAATTTGATGGGCGGCGGGCGAAGCGAGTGGTGATTATGGTGATGGGGGAGTGAGGGAAATTCAGTCTACGCTGAAGTTGGGGCGGAATCCGGTGTTATTTCATCGTGCGAACGATCTTGAAGCTTTGGAGCCCGGCGCGGACGGCGGCGCGCGCGTAGGCGTCTTTGCGCAGTTCGGCCTGTTCTGGGGTCGCGCCGGGGCCAATGATGCCGATGCCGACCGGTTTGCCTGACTTGATCTGGGATTGAACCAACGCGTTGTGAACGACGTGGCCCATGACTTCGCCATGCAGTGTTTCGCCGCGCTCGATATAGCCAAGCACGACCAGAAGATCGATCTTTGCGCTGGCCAGCAGGAGGTCGGCGATGAGTGGGACTTCGTAACAGCCGGGGACTTTAACGACGTCGGCGAGGACTCCCTTCGCCAGTTGCAGTTCCTGCGTTGCTGCGGCGAGCATGGCGGCCATCAGGGGCGCATTAAATTCGGCGAGCAGGATGGCGACGCGGGGTGACGCGAATGTGTCGGACATGTGAACGAATATACGGTTTCAAACAGGAAACTCGATTCAAAGCGCGAAATTCGCGCGATAGGGGCGCAGGATTGGCGCGAGGGCAGATTGCCCAGTCGGATTATTGTTTGGGTGTCCGAGGGTCGGCCGAATTCATCACCATGACCACTAGTCCACTGGTTTCTTCCTCCTCGGCCGGCACGCACCAACTGCCCAATTCCGCAGGCAACGCAAACCTGCAACTTAAAGCGACTGACTTCATCAACATGATGATTACCCAGTTGAAGAATCAGGATCCGCTCCAGCCCGAGCAGAGTGACCAGTTGCTGGCACAGATGAGCCAGATCGGGCAATTGCAATCGTCAACTACGTTGCAGGACACCATCAGCAGCATGGCGTTGCAGAACCAGATTGGGTCGGCGGGCAACATGATCGGCAAGAGCGTGGCTGGTCTGGACGACAACAACGACGCGGTCAACGGGGTGGTGAATTCAGTGCGTGTTCAGGACAAGAATGTCTATCTGGAGCTGGACAGTGGGAAGGAACTACAGATGGGCCGCGTGACGACGGTGGCGGCCGGACCATCACCGACAACTGCCGGCACGGGTGCAAAGGCCGCATAAGAGATGGGAAGGGCGATGGCATGGGGCCGGCGGAGCCGGCTTTGACGAAAAGCAGCGCGATGGCGGACCGGAGGTTTCGGCGGCGCGGATCGTGTGACGGATTGGAAGGTCGCTATGGCATTGACGAGTACGCTGTATACCGGGCTTTCGGGCCTGGACGTCAATCAAACGAAGCTGAACGTCGTTGGCAACAACATTGCCAACGCGAACACGGTGGCTTTCAAGAGCAGCCGGGCGTTGTTCAAGCCGCAGTTTTACGTCACCGACAATGGGGGATCGCCCCCGAGCGCGGATTTTGGCGGCACCAACCCAAGCCAGCGTGGATTGGGCGCGAGTGTGGCATCGATTGAAAAGGATTTCACGCAGGGTTCGATTGAGCCGACGGGCAAGGCCACGGACATGGCGATCGACGGCGCGGGTTTTTTCGTGGTGCAGGGCGCTGAGCAGGCGTTTACGCGCGACGGCTCCTTTACCACGAACGCCGCCGATCAGCTTGTGACCTCTGGTGGCGATTTTGTTCAGGGTTATGGCGTGGACGCCAGCGGCAACATCCTCAACGGCAATCTGCAGGACATCACGATTCCGCTGGGAACAACGACGACCGCGAAGTCGACGGAGAACGCGGAGATTGACGGAAACCTGAACGCAGGCGGCGCCGTGGCGAATGGCGCGAGCATTCTGACCAGCCAATTGGTTACGCAGGTGGGTGGCGGTGGACCTCCGGCAACGACCGATCTGCTGACAAACATCGCTGCCACGAGCGACAATGCGACGCCGCTGTTCACGGTTGGACAGACATTTAACTACAGTGGCAAGAAGGGCGGCCGGGATCTGCCGGGCGAAACTTTCACGGTGTCCGGCACCAGCACGCTGCAGGACCTCAACGACTTCTTTCAAAAGTCCTCGGGCATCAACACGAATGTTCCGCCCAGCACTGATCCGACGGTGCCTACGGCGGGCGTGACGGTTGAAACGGACGCGACGGATCCGACCAGCGCGCGGCTCGTGATCACCGGCAACCTCGGGACGCAGAACGCGTTGTCGGTGCCCGCAACTGCATTTGCGACGGCCAGCGGATTCTCGCCGCTGCAGTTCGACGACGGTACGAATGCCGCGGGAATCAAGAGCAACGCCGCCGGCGAGAGCGTTCATACGAGCTTCGTTGGTTACGACTCGCTGGGAACGCCGGTCACTGTTGGAATTACCGCGACGTTGGAGAGCACGAGCAATACCGGAAATACCTGGCGCTTCTTCGCGGATTCCGGCGACAACAAGACCGGAGATCTCGCGATTGGAACCGGCACAATGACTTTCAGCACGGACGGAAAACTGCTTGGCAGCACCGGCAACACCGTCATCGTGGACCGCACCAATACCGGGGCCAAGACGCCGCTGTCGATCAAGATGGACTTCTCGAAGATGACCTCGCTGACGAGCAAGGATTCGACGCTCGCGATGACGCACCAGGACGGGTCGCCGATCGGAACGCTCAACGCCTATGCGATAGGCACCGATGGCACGATCACCGGCAGCTTCAGCAACGGCTTGACCCGGACGCTGGGACAGGTGGCTGTTGCGACGTTCAATAATGACGAAGGTCTGAACGACCATGGCGGCAATTTGTTTACGCCGTCGGCCAGCAGCGGGGTACCGATTATTTCCGCGCCAGAGAAATTGGGCGCGGGGTCGATTCGGGCAGGTGCGCTGGAAGGAAGCAACGTCGATCTATCAACGGAGTTTGTGAACATGATCATCGCGACGACTGGATTTTCATCCGCGAGCCGGGTGATCTCAACCGCGAATCAGTTGATCACGGAGCTATTGAACTCCTCCCGATAAAGGGCGGAGATAACGGATCTGAGCCCCCGCGGCAGGTGTTTATTCTGCTGTCGCGGGGGCCGGTTAAAACTTGAGTGCGGCGGTGGGCTGTGTAACCCAGGCCGCGTTGGATGCAAACGGCGGCGGAGCCGCTGGAGCGATGCGATGATTGTCCTGACACGTCTGAACGGCGACCGCTTTGTCATGAACGCGGAAAAGATCCGCACCATCGAGGCAACCCCGGACACCGTCGTCATGTGCGACACGGGCGAAAAGATGATGGTGAAGGAGACGATCCACGAAGTGATGCGGCGGGCGATTGATTATGCGCGGGTGATCCGGAAAGTCGTCACGGATTGATGCAGCGGTCACGGCATTATCCTGCCGAGCCTTTTGTTTCAGTGCTGACGTCGCCGAGCAAGAAACGGCGCAAGCCGGAGCCTACATCGGAGAAGGGGACAAGCTTGGGTTTGGGCTTGGCGAGCGTCCCGGTGATTTTCACTGTCGTGACGTTTTGTTCGAGGACACTGAGTATCTTTTCAGCGTCGGCGATCAGGGGAAGCTTGATCGAGCGCAGGGGGCGGGCGGAACCGACGGCATAGCCGTCGAGGGCAGCGATTTTGCTTTTCCATACATTTTTCACATCGAGGTTGCCGCGCACCTCCACGCCCCGGTTGAAGTAGGAGAACTGGGTGATGTGCAGGTCGTCGCTCTCCAATCGCATGGCGATGTGGCCGCTGCCATCGGGCTTGAGCGGCCCCCACTTCAGGCCCAGCGCATCGTAGAGAAATGAGATGAATCCGACGTTGAGGAGGTCGGTTTTGCGGATGGTCAGGTCGCCGTCGCCGAACATGCGGGTTTTGTTGTCCAGTGGGCCGAACATGCTGAACGATCCGTCGAGCCGACCTGGCTCGGGCGGCGTGTCGGTATCAAATGCTTTTACGACCTGATTCACATCAATGTCATGGAGTGTCAGGTTAGCCTGCGCAAACTTTTCGCGCGGCCTCGTTGGAAGGGGAGAAGTGAGTCGGCCGTTCAGGTGGATGTTGCCGCCAGCAATGTCCCACTTGGATCGATCGATGCTGAGGTGTGTTTTGCCGGCGTAGGCAACGATGTCCATATCGCCGAAGGTGAGCTCGCGGAAATGGCCGCCGGCGGGATACATGCTGAAATTCAAACGCAATGGGCCGGGTACGCGCGGATCGTGATCGGGCGTGATCAGACCCCAGCCGGAGATTTTACCAGCGATTCCGTCGGCGTCGGCCACCCATTGCGGGAGATACGCGAGGTTGATGTCATCGAATTTGTAGCTGCCGCTGGAGTTTAGGCGATCGTCGAACAGGAATGTGCCGTTGGCGTTGAATCGGCCTTCTAATACTTCGGCAGTGAGGTCGTCGAGTTGAAGCGCCCGGCCGATCAACTGCGAATCGACCATTAGCGTTCCGATAGATTTCTTCTTGTACGTGACTGGTGTCGACAACCATAGCGGGCCAGTGATCGAATGTTTATTGAGGTCGATACGAAGGTCGGAGGTGGCTTGCACATTGAGCTTAAGGGCCAATTGAGGAAAGTCGACCGGCCAGCCATTGGAGGTGGCGACAACGCGCAAGTTCTGGCTAACCTGATCGAGTTGCGCCATTAGGTTGAGACGCGATTCGCCGTTTTTCGCGACGATCTCGTTGAGCTTCAGGGAGCCGTCCTTGTAGGAGATCTGCCCATCGATGGTGTTTGCGGCGATAGTTGTCTGGGCGGCCTGGCCGGGCGCGAAGATCTTTTTGAAATGCGCGATATGCCAGTCGCCGCTGGCGGCGAGATGTTTCAAGTCGCGATCTGGGAGCACGAGATCAACATCGGCGGAAACGATGCCGTTGAGCCTGGGTGCAGGCGAAAGAATATCGTCCATCGCGGTCAGGGGAAACTCCTTTTCAGTGAGATGCGCCTTGGCCTGATCGGTCTCAAATATATATTCGAGGGCGAGCGTCCATTGGCCGTCGAGCACTTCAATCTGTGTTGATTTGAGGGCGATGTGGTTGTCGTCGGCGGAGCCTGAGAGATGGAACTTCGGGCTACCGAGTTTTCGCTGGCCAATGATGACGTTGTCGCCTTCGACGTCGAGCTCAAGGGATAGGGCGGCGGGCTGCAGATCCCCTTCGGTATTCAGGTGGCCCCAGAGTTCGCCGCCCAGAGCTTCGCGTGGGTGGTGCTGTTCGTTGATGTGGAACGGAGCACGCCAGAACTCAGCGGTAAGCTTGAGGGGCTTGGGAACATTCCAGCGATAGTAACCGAAGGCGGTTGCGCCCAACTGACCGCTGAAGATGTCGAGCTGGTTCACGTCGATGTGTTTTGCATCGCCGGTCACGTGCAACTCGATGTTGGTGTTGGCGCTCGATCGCCGGAGGAGCGGGAGATCGTGGATAGAAAGCCACGACCACCACGCGCGTGAATTGAGATCGTAGCTGACCTCGCCGCCGAGTTGGCCGTGAATGCCGGTGTGAAGGTCGCGGAGCGCCAGCACTTGGCCGCGTTGCTGGAGGGTAGTCTGGATGTTGTCGAGATGGATGTGTTGCGAGCCATCCCAGTGCAGTTTTGGAGCAGTGAGGTCCCAGTCGAAGTTACCGCCCGGTTTGCCTTCACCGGTCAGTTTCAGGTCGGCCTGCCATCCGCCGTTGGTGAGGAAGCCTTTGGAATGAATGCCGGCTTCGACCTTGGCTTGGCCGGGCCATGGAGTGGTGTATGAGACGTGGACGTTGCCCTCATGCGTGCCCAATGTGCCGACGGCGACGTTGACCCATTGGGAATCGAACTTGGCGGATTTGGCGTCCGTGTCGGCCTTGCCGTTGATTCGCGCGCTGCCTCCCATCAACTGCATCACGACGTCGTCCATGCTGAGAATGGTTCCTTCATAGGTGACGCTGCCGCCGACGAAGGCGATAAGCTGGGCGGGTTCTGCGCCCATCTGCGCATGCAGGCCGGCCGGGCGGAAAGTGACCTTCCCGCCAACTGCCTCGATGTTGGCATTTCCGCCCACGTGAATGTTCTGGAATTGACCTGATTCGATGCGGAGTTGGCCGTTCGTACCGCCGTTCGCCAATCGGCCGGCCCAGGCGCCTTTGATCTGGAGTGTGCCCAAGCCGTTGGGGAACCACGACCTGAGCAGGTCGTCAGGGTGCTGGATATGAAAGTTCAAGTGGTGCTCCCAGCTACCGCCGGGGGCGAAATTGCCGTCGATGGCAAGGGCGGGGTCAGCGGTTGGGCCTATGCTGGCGGTGAGTCGCCAGACCAGGAGGCCGTCGGGCGTGCCGCTGATATTGACGGGGGTGATGGTGTTTTTCTTTTGTGTCCGGTCCTGAAGGATAATGGTGGCGTCTTCGACAGCCAGAGAGGGCAACTGCAGAGCGCCGGTGCGCGTGTCGGGTTGCTTTTCAGCGGCCTGTCCACCGCCGGCCCTGCCGAGTAGAGCGATCACCTCCTGAACGTTCCAGCGGCCGGTGGGGTCCTGGCGGATTAGAAGCGAGGGTCGCTTGAAGACGAGCGCATTCACTTGCATCTTTCCGCCAAGCAGCAGGCAGGGAATGGTGGTGTTCCTCACGCTCAATTCTTCAGCCTTCAGGAAGGATTGGTCGCTGAGCGGGAGCGCAAGCGTAACATCCTTTACGGTGGTGTGGCCAAACCATCCGACGGAGAGGGAGGAGGCGGTGACGCGGAGGCCGAGCTGCCTTTCGAGCGTTGATATCAACACGTTGCGCGGCAGATTGGTGGAGAGAACGATCTGCACGGCCACAATGAGAACGACGACGAATGCGACGAGGGTAAAGAGGATTCGGCGTGTCCAGCGGCGCATAGTCGATCGGGGTGGTCGCGGTTGTGCGCCACTGGCAGCAGAAGGCGTGCCGACTTCGCTTGGTGTCACTTGGGCTTATCCGTTGGCGCTATGTTTCCGACAGTGCGTGGGCCGTATCCAAAAATCCACCAGTCATCGCGCAGGGTGCGACCGATGAACGGCCCCGACCAGGCGACAACCTCGCCGTAGTGGTCTGGTGTCGACCAATAGGCGACATAGGCGACGCTGGCGATGCCGTTTTGGCGGGTGTTTTTCAGGATCGCCAGTTCCGGAGTGGAAGCGGTGATGGCGGCTGCGCTGGCGTTGCCGGTCGAGAGTCCCGTAATGGCGGGGTAGACGGCGGAGGAGAGGCCTAAGAGGAACTCATAACGATCAATTCCAACGCCGCCGCTGCGGATTTCGACGATGATCTGCGAATCTTTTCGCTCGGCGGTAAGCCGGACGCCACCCAGGAGGAGTTTTGAGCGGAGTTCGCCAACGAGGAACGCCTGGTCTCCCGATAGATAGGTAGCGTCGACATAGACTTTTCGATCGCGCAGGGCGTCGAAAGATAATTGATCAACCGCTCGGGCGGCCGCGGTGGAGAGCAGAAACTGTTCGGTAGCGGTTGAGTAGGGATCGGTGACGCGGACGGTGGCGCAACCGGTGGAGAGTGGAAGCAGCACAGTGAGGATCCACAGAAATCCAGTTGTGGCGCGGCTTGGCGAGTTGGGATCATTCGGATCGTCTGGATTGCTGTTCGCCATAAGACTCGATCACTGCCGCGGCCGAGTGCTTATTTATAGTGGAATCAAAGGGATGTACAGAACGTCAAAAGCCGGGCTGGTCCGCTTGCCGATTCTCAGGAAGGGGAAGAAATGAAGGCCCTGAGCGTTAGACAACCGTGGGCTTCGATGATCGCGGGAGGGGTGAAGACGATTGAAGTAAGGAGCTGGCCGACGACTTATCGGGGTGAACTGCTGATCGTAGCGTCTCGGAAGCCAAAGATGCTGGGCCTCCCGGTGGGGCAGGCGATTGCCATTGTCCAACTGGTGGACTGCCGGCAGATGCGCCGTGCTGACGAGCGAGCGGCTATTTTTGAGCGATACGCCGGCGCGTATGCATGGGTGCTGGAGTGCGCTCGCCGGATCTCCCCTTTTGCGGTTCGCGGGCGGTTGAAACTCTATGACGTGAGTCAGTGTTTAGACAGCGGCCGCCTGTTGGAGTTCTTTCTTCCGATCGGACATCTGGGCCTTCAGCCGATTCAGGATCGAGCTGTGCATCTGGCTGACGCGTGATTCGGACAGGTCGAGCGTCGCACCGATTTCCTTCATGGTCATTTCTTCAAAGTAGTAGAGAACGATGATGAGGCGCTCGGCGCGGGAGAGACCTTTGGTGATCAGTTCCTTTAAGTCCTTGCGCTGAATCTCGCGGACTGGATCAGCGCCGCGCTTGTCTTCTAGAACGTCGATTTCGCGGACGTCTTTATTGGAGTCGGTTTCAAACCACTTGCGAGAGAGGGAGACGAGCCCGACGGCGCTGGCGTCCTTGGCCATCTTCTCGTACTCAGCCATGGGGATTTTGAGGCGCTTGGCGACTTCGTCGTTGGTCGGGCTGCGGCCAAGTTCGACCTCGAGCTGCTTGGTTGCGCCTTCGAGCTTGTGGGCGCGGCTCCGGACCAGACGCGGCACCCAGTCCATCGAGCGGAGTTCGTCGAGGATTGCACCGCGGATACGAGGTGCGCAATAGGTTTCGAATTTGACGCCGCGTTCGAGATCGAAGGCGTTGATGGCGTCCATGAGTCCGAAGATCCCCGCCGACATGAGATCGTCGAGCTCGACTTCGTCGGGACGCTTGGTGTGGATGCGTTCGGCGTTGTAGCGCACGAGGTGGAGATAGTTCTCCATCAGGATGTTGCGCAACGGCTCGGTCTTGTCCTTTTTGTATTCGACCCAGACTTCTTTGATGTCTCTTGCATCACGCTTCGGTAATAGCTTGGCCATAAATACCTCCCAATCCTTTGGGGTGGTGCGGTGCACTTCTACAGACGACAGCAGAAATGACACACGTCGTGTTTATCGGTCGCTCGTCTCTAAATTCTGTTCCGATTCCTTTAACTTTTCTTCAGCAACGTTCAGATTCTCATTCAACATGCGTTGTCCCATCGCGCCCAGCACCAGCCCGATAACATAGGTCCAGAACATTGCGACCAATGCGCGCCAGACGGCGCTTGTGAACGAATTGCCCGTTTCAAGGCCGCCCACGATGAGGCAAACCGCAAAAACGATCAGAGCGAGGGTTGCAGCCAGTCGTTGAACCATTTAACGCCTGAACCAGCGGCCGAGCCGCTGGAAGAAGCCTCCAGATTCGTGATTGATGATGATTCCGTGCTGCAATCGCATGGCCAATTGTGCGATACAAGCACCGGCCGGGCAATATGGAGCTCCAATTAGAAAAGGGACGCGGCGCCGGACGCTGGTGGCGACCTGTTCGTCGTCGCTGACGTAGCCGGCGTCGAAAATGCTCACGTGCAAAAACTGCTTGGCGACCCTTGCGATGCGCTCGTGAACGATCTTTGCCTCCGACGCGCTGCGGCACTGGTTGACCAATAAACTGATGCGGCGGGTCATCCCGTCGCGGCACATGACCTTGATTACGGCGTAGGCGTCGGTGATGGCGGTAGGCTCTGGCGTGGTGACGACAAGAACTTCGTCGGCGGCGCGGGTAAAGCTCAGAACATTGGGGCTGATGCCGGCGCCAGTATCGATCAGGATGATGTCGGTCTGCTGTTCCAGCTCGACCATCGCCTGGATGAGGCGCTGGCGATCGAAGTCGGTCAGGTCTGCCATGCGGGCGAGCCCGGATGCGCCGCCGATGAGCTTGAATCCGCCGGGCGCCTTGTAGACCACATCGCGCAGTTCTTTCTTACGCGAGATGACGTGCGACAAGTTGTAGGGCAGATCGATGTTGCAGAGCACATCGGCGTTGGCGAGTCCAAGGTCGGCGTCGAGCAGCACGACGTCCTTGCCCGCGGCGGCAAACTGGATGGCGAGGTTGACGGCAATGTTGCTCTTGCCGACGCCGCCTTTGCCACTGGTGATGGCAATGACGGTAGCGCGCGTACGTTCCCGCGCGAGTGTCCTCAGATGCGACGCTTGATCAATAATGGCCGTCATATTCAACCCCGACTAAAAGGTTCATTGGCGGTTTTGTTGTTGTTTCCAATAAGGAGCATCGCCAGGCGCCGGCCTTGACCGATCTCGATGTCGTCCGGGACGGACTGACCGGTCGTCAAATAGGAGAGGCGCTTGTTGAGCTTCTTAACGACGTTAAAGACGACACCGACATGAACGGCTTCGTCGAGTTTCGTGAAAATAATGTTGTCGACGCGCACATCGCCGAAGCGGTCGATGGCACGTTCCATGCATTCCTGGCTGGATGTTGTTGAGACCACCAGATGCACTTCGTCGGGTTTGGCGATGGCCAGAAACCCTTTCAGTTCGTTCAGCTTCAAACTGTCACTGGGGCTTCGGCCGGCGGTGTCGATGAGAATGAAGTCGCATTCGCTCATGGAGGCGATGGCAGAGGCGAGGTCTTCGGGAGTCGTCACTACACGCAAGGGTGAGCCGATGATGTCGGCGTATTTGCGGAGTTGGTCGACGGCCGCAATGCGGTAAGTGTCGATAGTGATAAGCCCGACGCGGTGCTTTTCGCGCAGCTTGAGATTGGCGGCGAGCTTTGCCAGGGTGGTGGTCTTGCCGA
>JBBRHH010000098.1:0-13789 GCA_038222915.1 Tepidisphaerales bacterium | reverse complement strand
AGGACCAAACGGCGGGCTCCTTTTTGTTCGTAAGGCTATCACCGCGAAAGTGAAGGCCCCAGCGTAGGCCGCTGATTGCCAGAGTGTTCAGATAACCGCAACCAGCAACTGAGAACCACAATGATAGAAGTGCCAATTTTTAACCAGGCCGGCCAGGAGATCGAAAAACTCCAGGTCGACGAAGCCAAGCTTGGCGGCCACGTACGCAAGGCGCTGTTGAAGCAGGCCATCGTGATGTATCACGCCAACCAGCGCCAGGGCACCGTCCAAACGCTTGCCCGCGGCGAAGTCGCCGGCTCCACCCGCAAGATGTTCCGCCAAAAAGGAACCGGCAATGCCCGAACCGGCGGCATCCGCAACCCGATCAAAAAGGGCGGCGGCCACGCCAAGCAGAAGCGACCGAAAGACTGGCGTCTCGCCATGCCCAAGAAGCAACGCCGGCTGGCCCGCGATAGCGCCATCCTAGCCAAGCTGCAGGGCAAGAATGTTCGCATCGTCGATTCCATCAAGCTCGAACAACCCAAGACCAAGCACGTCGTCACCATCTTCAAGGCCCTCGGCATCGATCGCAGTTGCCTCCTGGCTTTGGCCGATCGCGATGAACTTCTCGAAAGATCAGCACGCAACATCGAGAAGACCACCACGACCACCGTGGCGCAGCTCAATGCGTGGGATCTTCTTCGTAGCAAAACCCTCTTGCTGACCAAGGCTGGCTTCGAGCAATTGCTCGCGTAAGAGAAAGTAACGTCATGGACAACGTCAATATCATCATCAAGCCGCTTGTCACGGAAAAGAGCACGCACCACCAGAACACGCGTAATTCCTACGCATTCGAGGTGCACCATCTCGCCAACAAGCTGCAGATCAAGGCCGCCATCGAAAAGCTCTACTCGGTCAAGGTGACCGACGTGCGAACCATGGTTCGCAAGGGCAAGCCGCGCCGCTCCCGCTACAAACTCGCGACCACCAGCGACTGGAAGCGGGCAATCGTGGTGCTGGCTGAAAATTCCCGGATCGAGCACTTTTAAGAGTCATTAGTCGGTAGGTAGCAAGACAAAGAACGAGAGTCCCGTATGGCTATTCGATTTTACAACCCGACCTCCGCTGGACGCCGAGCAGGAAGCGTCATCGACTACAAGTCCATCCTCACGGACGTTGAGCCGGAAAAGTCGCTGCTAGTCAAGCAGACCCGCGCCAGCGGCCGCAACCACCACGGCGTCATCACCGCCAAGCATCACGGCGGCGGCAACAAGCGCATGTACCGCATCATCGACTTCAAGCGCCGCAAAGACGACGTCGTCGCCAATGTCGAGAGCATTGAATACGATCCGAACCGGAGTTGCTTTATCGCCCTTCTGAAATACGAAGATGGCGTGAAGGCTTATATCCTGGCCCCCAACGGCCTCAAGGTCGGAGCCAAGGTGGTCAGCGGCGCGACCGTCGCCCCTGAACTGGGCAACGCAATGCCGCTCAGCGCCATCCCGGCCGGCCTCGAAATTCACAACGTCGAAATGAATCCCGGACAGGGCGGCAAGCTCGTCCGCTCCGCCGGTGGCGTCGCCCGTCTGGGCGCCAAGGAAGGCGAATGGTCCGTCATCATTCTCCCCTCCGGCGAAATGCGTCGCGTCCGCAGCGCCTGCCGTGCCACCATCGGCCAGCTTAGCAATCTGGACTGGATCAATGTCAGCATCGGCAAGGCCGGCCGCAGCCGTCACTTGGGTATCCGCCCGCACACCCGTGCCAAGGCCATGAACCCCATCGATCACCCGCTGGGTGGTGGTGAAGGTCGCAGCAACGGCGGTCGTCATCCGGTATCGAAGACCGGCGTCCCGTCCAAGGGCGGCAAGACCCGCAGCCCGCGCAAGATCAGCGAGCGAATGATCCTGCGTCGCCGTAAGTTCGGTAAGCATCAGCAACGGCCCCAGACTGTAAATCATTGAAGAAGAACTGGTAATTGAAGATTGGTGACTCATGAGCAGAAGCGCTAAAAAAGGCCCATACGTAGACGAGAAGCTGTTCAAGAAGGTTGCGCGCCTGAACGAAAGCCGCGCCAAGCAGCCCATCAAGACCTGGGCTCGGGCCTGCACGATCACGCCGGAATTTGTCGGCCACACCTTCGAAGTGCACAACGGCAACAAGTTCCTCCGCGTCTTCGTCCTCGAAGACATGGTCGGACACAAGCTCGGAGAGTTCTCCCCGACCCGCACCTTCCGAGGCCACAGCGGTAAGAAGCCCACGACCCCAGGCGCACCGGCATGAGTAGGGGCGAACCTCGTGTTCGCCCAGGTATGAGAAGTAGGTACTGACATGGCATACGTAGCAAAACATAGATTTGCCCGCATCGCTCCCCGCAAGGCGCGGCTGGTGCTGGATCTGATCCGCGGCCGCGACGTCGACGACGCCCTGAACCTCCTTCGCTTCAGCAAGAAGCGCGGCGCTGTGCTCGTCGACAAGGTAATTCGCTCCGCCGTCGCCAACGCCGCCGAGCGCGAAGCCGAGACCAACGCGTTATTCGTCAAGTCCTGCTGGGCCGATCCCGGTCCGGTCATCAAGCGCTTTCAGCCCAAGGACCGCGGCAAGGCATATTCGATCATGAAAAGGACCAGCCATCTGGTCGTCGAACTGGAATCACGCGCATAAGAACCGTATTGCCGGCCAAAAGCCGTCAACCAACGAAGTAGCAATTAGCAACTGGACGTCACAATGGGTCAAAAAGTTAATCCCCTCGGTTTTCGGATCGGCATCACGGAGGACTGGAAGTCCAAGTGGTATGCCCCGAAGGCAGCGTACGGCGACTTCCTTTCCGAGGATTACAAGATTCGCAAGTACGTTGATGCGAAGCTGAACCGCAAGCCGCCCTTCGCCGCCGTCAGCGAAGTCCTCATCGAGCGCACCCGCGAAGAAGTGAAAGTCACCCTCCGCACCGCCCGTCCCGGCCTGGTCATCGGACCCAAGGGCGCTGAAGTCGACAAGCTTCGCGAAGAGCTCGAAGACCTGATCAAGCGTAAAGTCGGACCGCTGACCATCATCGAGATCAAGAACCCCGATCTCAATGCCCAGTTGGTTGCCGAAGCCGTTGCCGAACAATTGAAGAAGCGAGCCAGCTTCCGCCGCGTGCTCAAGCAGCGTTGCGACGCCACGATGGGCGCTGGCGCCAAAGGAATCAAGATTCACGTGAGTGGCCGGCTTGGTGGCGCTGAAATCGCCCGCGCCGAGCAAACCGTCGTCGGCTCCATCCCGCTGACCACGCTCCAGGCCAATGTCGATTACGGCTACGCGATCGCCTTCACCACCTACGGTGCCATTGGCGTCAAGGCCTGGATCTTCCGCGGTATGTACGGCGAAGAAGTTCTCGAAACCGACGTCCGCCCAGGTGGTGGCCAACGAAGAGGCCGCAGGTAATGGTTTGGAACGAGCAACCAGCAACTAGCAACTAGCAACGAAGTTAGGTGACTTATGCCAATGATGCCAAAGCGGGTTAAATTCCGCAAAAGCCAGCGTGGAAAGATGAAGGGGAATGCGACCCGCGGCAACTACGTCGCCTTTGGCGAGTACGGCCTGCAGGCGCTGGCTTCCGCGTGGATCACCGCTCGCCAGATCGAGGCCGGCCGTGTCGCCGTCGCTCACTTCCTTCACCGCGAAGGTCGTCCGTTCATTCGCATTTTCCCCCACAAGCCCGTTTCGGCCAAGCCGCTCGAAACCCGCATGGGCAAGGGCAAAGGCGAACCGGAATTCTGGGTGGCCATCGTCAAGCCTGGCACCATCCTTTTCGAAATCAGCGGTGTCGATGAGCCCACTGCCAAGCGAGCCCTCGCCCGCGTGGCGCACAAGATGCCCATCCGAACCCGTTTTGTTTCCCGCCGCCATGCGGTGGCCTAAGTCAGTAAGTGAACTACGAACGAGATAGCAATGAAGCAGAAACTTAAAGAGCTTCGCGAACGAGAATCCGGAGCGCTCAAGACCGAATTGAGCGAACGCCAGAAGCACCTGTTCGACCTGCGTAGTCAGTCGGTCACGGAGAAGCTGGAAGATCCGACCCAGATGGCCAAGACCCGTCGCGACATCGCCCGGATCAAGACCATCCTGCGTCAGCGGGACCTCGAAACCAAGAAGCAGGAGCCGGCGAAAGCCGTCGCCGCCCAGGCATAATCGAAGTTTAAGGTAGACAGACCATGGCAGAGACAGCACAGAAATCGACGACAACAGAAGACGCCGCCCGCGGACTGCTCCGCACCCTGCAAGGGGTCGTGACCAGCGACAAAGGCGACAAGACCATCAAGGTCGTGGTCAACTACCAGACCAAGCACGCCAAGTACGGCAAGTACCTGAAGCGCCGTACCAGCCTGCATGCCCACGACGAGAAGAACGAAGCAAAGGAAGGCGACACCGTGCAGATCGCCGAGTGTCGCCCGCTGAGCAGGACCAAGCACCATCGCCTGGTCAAGGTCGTTGAACGCGCCCCGGAACGCGCCGTTCAGGTGTCGGCTGAAGAAGTAATGACAGGCAAAGCGCCCGAAGCACGCTAGGACGACTAGCAACTAGTAAACGAGTACGCCATGATCCAGCAACAGACATACGTTGACATTGCCGACAACACCGGTGCCAAGCAGGCGATGTGTATCCGCGTCCTTCGCGGCAGCACTGGCAGCGGCAAACAAAAGCGTCGCGTCGCCGGCGTCGGCGACGTCATCATCTGCGCCGTCAAGAAGGCGATTCCCGCCGGCGAAGTCAAGCAGGGTGAAGTCATTCGATGCGTCGTGGTTCGCACCAAGCAGCCCGTTCGCCGTCTCGATGGCAGCTACGTCCGCTTTGACCGCAACGCGGCCGTCGTCATCGACAAGGACAACAACCCCCGCGGCACCCGTATCTTCGGAGCGGTCGCCCGCGAGTTGCGTGACAAGAATTTCATGAAGATCGTCTCCCTGGCCAACGAAGTGGTCTGAGCAACGAAGAACCAGGAACTAGGAACTTAAAAATGGCACGGCACATTAAAACCGGAGACGTGGTCAAGATCATCGCGGGACGCGATGCCACCAAGAGTGGGCGTGTCCTCCGCGTCATCACCAAGACGGATCGCGTGGTCGTTGAAGGAATCAACCGGGTGTGGAAACACGTCCGTCCGTCCCAGCGTAATCCGCAGGGCGGCCGCATTCAGAAAGAGGCCGCGATCCATCTGAGCAACGTGATGCCACTCGACCCGACCACGGGCAAGGGCACACGCGTCAAGACGGAAGTTCGCGAAGGCCACAAGCACCGCATTGCAGTTGGCTCCGGAGCTGATCTGGGCCGAATCGGTAAGAAGTAATAGAGAAGAAGTAGAGCTGTTCATTCATCGCTAGACGAGGCGTATATGTCGGAAGAGAAGAAAGACAAAAATAAGGGCAAGCAACCCAAACAGGGTGGCGAAAAGAAGGCCCGCAAGCCCAAGGCCGTTGAGTCGGTTGTCGAAGTCGAATCCGACGAGCCCAAACAACCGGTGCCGCCGGCGCGTCTGGCGATCCGGTACCGTCAGGAGATCGTTCCCGCGCTTCAGGAGAAGCTGGGACTCAAGAACCTCCTCGCTGTACCGAAGCTCGAAAAGGTCGTCATCTCGATGGGCCTCGGCAAAGCCGTCACCAGCGGTGAAAAAGGCAAGATGGAGCAGGCCGAAAAGGAACTGACCGTCATTGCCGGCCAGCGTCCCGTCCGCTGCAAGGCCAAGAAGAGCGTCGCGAACTTCAAGGTGCGCGAAGGCCAGGAGACTGGTCTCAAGGTCACTCTTCGCGGCACCCGCATGTGGGAATTCGTCGATCGGCTTATCGCCCTCGCCATCCCCCGCGTGAAGGACTTCCGCGGACTCGATCCGAACGGCTTCGATAAGTCCGGCAACTATAATTTTGGATTCACGGAACAAACAGTTTTCCCGGAAGTGAACGCGGCGGAAGTCACGTTCCAACAGGGAATGAACATCACCATGGTGACCACGGCCGCCAATCCCGATCACGGCCGCGAACTGTTGCGTCAGTGCGGGATGCCTTTCCGAGGCGAAACCAAGCAGGATTAAAAACTATGGCAACCAAAGCCTGGGTAGCAAAACAAAAGCGGCGGCAGGCCCTCGTCATCAAGTATGCCGAGATCCGCAAGCAGCTTAAGAAGGAAAAGAACTTCGCGGCACTCGCCAAGCTGCCGCGCGATTCGAGCCCGACGCGCTCGCGCAACCGGTGTTCAATCACTGGCCGCTCACGCGCCGTTCTGCGTCGCTTCAAGGTCTCGCGCATCATGTTGCGCGAACTTGGGCTCGCCGGACAGATCCCGGGTCTGAGGAAAGCAAGCTGGTAGAAAACTCAGTTCCGCTCCAGTCCCGCATTTCGGGTCCGGAGAATTTGGAACTCTATTGTAAGTGAGGACGAAAGTAGCGATGAACAATCAAGATCCCATCGCGGACATGCTGACTCGAATCCGCAACGCCAATCGCGTTGGCCGGCGGATGGTGCTGATACGCAATAGTAAAATTTGCGCCGGCATCGCACAGGTGCTTAAGGACGAAGGCTACATCGATGAATACGATGTCGTCGAAGACACAACGCACCAGGGTCAGATCCGCGTCAAGCTGAAATATGCCAGCAACGGTGAGAAGGTCATTCATGCCCTCGACCGCGAGAGCAAGCCCGGCCGGCGCGTCTACCGCAAGGTCGGCGATCTCCCGCGCGTGCTCAACGGAATGGGCATCGCCGTCGTCTCAACGAGCAAAGGTGTAATGAGCGACCGCCGCGCCCGCGAAAGCAACGTCGGCGGCGAATTGCTCTGCACTGTTCAATAATTGATCCGGATTTCCGGGCCAGTTGCGCTCGGTAGGGTCCGGCTTGCCGGACCAGATTGCTAGAGAATTAGCAAGGTGAACCATGAGTCGTATTGGAAAAAAACCTGTCCCGGTAACCGCCGGCGCAAAGATCAGCGTGAAGGATCACCTGCTCAGCTTCGAGGGCCCCAAGGGCAAGCTCCAGCTGCAAGTGCATCCGCTGATCGACGTCAAGCTCGATGAGGCCAAAAAGGAAGTCATCGTCACCCGCCGTGACGATCTCCGCCAGAGTAAGGCCCTTCATGGCCTCACTCGTGCATTGGTCGCCAACTACATCCAGGGCGTAACCCAGGGTTATAAGAAGACCCTCGAGATTCAGGGTGTCGGCTACAAGGCAGACATGAAGGGCAAGTCCGTTGTCCTCTCCGTCGGCTTCGCCAATACCATCTCCGTGCCGATCCCCGCCGGTGTCACCGTTCAGGTCGATGCCGGTACGAAGATCCACGTTTCGGGTCCCGACAAGCAGTTGGTCGGCCAGTTCGCCAGCGACGTCCGCCGCGTCCGCAAGCCCGAGCCGTACAAAGGCAAAGGCATTCGTTACGAAGGTGAAGTCGTCAAGATCAAGCCAGGCAAGGCTGTTACCGGCGCTGGTGCGAAGTAATCGAGTTTTTGGAATTGATGGTCAACCGGAGTTTCGAAATCCTCCGAAGCTCCCTGGAGTTGATGAGCTATGGCAGACAAAAATAAAAGTGCAAATAAGCGCCTCGAACGGCGAAAGTGGCATGTGCGTGCAACGGTATCCGGTACCGAGACGCGACCGCGTCTCTCGGTCTACCGCAGCAGCAAGCACATTTATGCCCAGTTGATCGATGACATGACCGGCAAGACGCTGGCCGCCGCCGGCACCACCAGCGCCGACGTCCGTGGCGACCTGAAGAACGGCGGAAACGTCGCCGCCGCCAAATTGGTCGGCAAGGCGATCGCCGAACGCGGCAAGACCGCCGGCGTTACCATCGTCGCCTTCGATCGCGGCGGCCGAATGTATCATGGTCGCGTCAAGGCTCTGGCGGACGCGGCACGCGAGGCGGGTCTGAAGTTTTAATCGAAGCGAGCATTATCATGGCCGAAGAACAGCAAGCAGCAGAAGCACAGTCCACTCCCGCACCCGCAGCGCCCGCAGAGGCAGCCGCGCCGGTCGCCGCCGCCGCTCCCCAGGAGCGCCAGCAGCAGGCCCCGCGTAGTGGTGGTGGCGGTGGTGGTCGCGGCGGCAGCAGCGGTGGTGACCGAGGACGTGGCGGGCAGGGTGGTGGTGGCCGAGGCGGCCCACGCCGTGATCGCAACCGCAACGACGATGACGGCAGCGGCATCGAGTCCTCCGTCGTCCGCATCTATCGCTGCTCCAAGGTCGTCAAGGGCGGCCGAACTTTCAGCTTCGGCGCACTCGTTGTCGTCGGCGATCGCAAGGGCAACATTGGCAGCGGCTACGGCAAGGCCAACGAGGTTCCGCCCTCCGTCGAAAAAGCAACCAAAGACGCTCGCAAGAGCATGTTCAAAGTAAACCTCAAAGGCACGACCATCCCGCACCACGTAAAAGGCACCAGCGGCGCCAGCACGGTCGTCCTTGTTCCGGCCCGTCCGGGCACCGGCGTCACCGCCGGCAAAAGTGTTCGCCCATGCCTGGAGCTTGTCGGCATCACCGACATCCTCTCCAAGGCCTATGGTTCGACCAGCCCCAAGAACCTCGTGAAAGCCACCCTCTCCGCTCTTCGCCAGCTTCAAAGCCGCGAACAGGTTGAGCGCGTTCGCGGTATCGTCCTCGCCGCCGGCGCTGGTGACCTGGTCAGCGCCTGATATGAAATTAAGATCGTTGGAGTGAATTGCCATGATGCAGCATGAGATAACAACCGGCGCAGGCCGCTATAAGAAGAACCTCCGCAAAGGTCGCGGTGAATCCAGCGGCCACGGTAAAACCAGCGGCCGCGGCACCAAGGGCAGCGGCGCTCGTACCGGTAAGCCGATCAAGCGCGGTCATGAAGGTGGTCAGACGACCATCTTCCGCCGTCTCCCCATCCGCGGCTTCAGCAACGACCGCTTCGAACGACACTTCCACGTCGTCAATCTCACCGACCTCGCCCGTTTCGATGACGGCGCAACCGTAGACACGACCGTGTTGGTCGATGCCGGCCTCGTCCCGGATCGCAAGTGGCCGGTGAAGATCCTCGGCGACGGCGAATTCACGAAGAAGCTCACCGTCGTCGCCGACTGGTACAGCAAGACCGCCCACGCCAAGATCAACGCGGCCGGTGGAGCTGCCCAGAACGCTGCCGGAACCGCCTTCGAATTCCCCAAGCCCAAGAAGAAATTCATCCCCCGCGAAGGTGGCGTGAAGAAGAAAGTTATCGCCGCTGATGAAGCAGCCGCAGCCCCGGCACCAGCAAAGGCCGAGGAACCCAAGGCTGAGTAATGGTCAAGTAGAAAGTCGTCCCAGTACGTCGCTATGATGTCCGCGTCGTCAACGGGAAAACATGCTAAAAACTTTCATCAACATCTTTCGCATTCCTGAGCTGCGGAACAAGGTCCTGTTCACGCTGTTCATGCTCTTCATCTACCGCGTTGGCTATCACGTGCCGCTACCAGGTGTCGATCAGGCTGCGATGAGCAAAAAGCTCGGCAACCAGGGCGGCGACCAGGACGAATCCGCCGCCGGCCGTCTCGCCAGCTATGTCGCCCTCTTCTCCGGCGGCAACCTCCAGCAAAGCACCGTATTCGGCCTGGGCATCATGCCCTACATCTCCGCCTCCATTATCTTCCAGCTCCTCGGAACCGTCGTTCCTTCGCTCGAAAAGATGCAGAAGGAAGGCGAGACCGGCCGCCGGAAGATCCAGGAATGGACCCGCTACGCCACCATTCCATTGTGCGTTGTTCAGGCGGTCTTCTGGTTAGGGTTCTTACACGGAGGGGATACCGGTGCCGGCTCATCCATGGTGATGTATCAGTTCAGAGGCCACGCCAGCTTCTGGATCATGGGCATCACCTCGCTCACCGCCGGCTGTATCTTCCTTATGTGGCTCGGCGAGCAGATCGACGAATACGGCCTGGGCAACGGCATCAGCTTGATCATCCTCGCCGGCATCGTCGCCCGCATGCCCATGGCCATGATCCAGTTGGTCAAGCAGGCCAACTTCTCCGTCAGCAGCGCCGATCCCACCAAGAATATCACGCTCGGCAAGATCGTCTTCCTGATGCTCTCGTTCGTCGTCATTGTCGCCGGTTCGATCCTGATCACCCAGGCCCAGCGCCGCATTCCCGTCCAGCAGGCCAAGCACACCCGCGGCCGCCGAGTCTACGGCGGCAACCGCCAATATCTCCCGCTCCGCGTCAATCACGGCGGCGTCATGCCGATCATCTTCGCCCAGTCCCTCATGCTCTTCCCCGGCTTCTTCTTCCGCTGGGTCTCTGACAAGATGGGCACGTCCAGCGGCTGGTTCGCATCGTTCTTCCACTTCATGAGCGCTGAGTTCGGCCGGGGCGCCTTCGTCTACATCATCCTCGAAGTAGCCATGATCTACTTCTTCGCCTACTTCTGGACCACCGTCCAGTTCCAGCCGAAGGAAATGGCCAACCAGCTCCGCGATTACGGCAGCTTCATCCCTGGCCTCCGTCCCGGCAAGCGCACTGCCGAATATCTCGAAAAGGTCATGATGCGCATCACCTACGTCGGCGGTGCGTTCCTCTGCATCATTGCCGTCGTCCCCACCGCCATCAGCGCCGCCCTCAGCATTCCCGCAACAATCACCAATTTTCTGGGCGGCACCGGCCTCCTCATCGTCGTCAGCGTCGCCCTCGACATGGTCCAGCGAATCGAAGCCAATCTGCTCATGCGAAATTATGGCGGCTTTCTCAGCACGCCCGGCCAGAAGGGCAAACGCATCAAAGGCAGGCAGTACTAACAATGCAAAAAGCGGCCAGGTCGCAATGCGATACCAAAGCCGTTTCGAAGATAGCGTATGCCGATTGTCCTAAAAACACGCCGCGAAATTGAGATGATGCGGCGGGCGGGTGCAGTCGCTTACGGCATCCTCGAGAGAATGAAAGAGATGGGTAAGCCGGGAACGTCCACCGGTGTCATCGACGAAATGGTGCGGTCCGAGCTAGACAGGACAGGCGCCAAGTCGGGATCGAAAAATTATCCGACCTATGAGCCCAGCAAGGGGTTCCCCGGATACACCTGTATCAGCGTCAACGAAGAAGTCGTTCACGGAATTCCAGGACCCCGCGTCCTGAAAGAAGGCGATGTTGTCACCATGGACCTCGCCTTGTCCCTCAACGGCTTCTTCTGCGACACGGCCCTGACTCTCGGCGTTGGCCGGGTCAGCCCGCAGATTCAAAAATTGATCGACGTGACGAAGCACACGCTCGATCTGGCGGTTGAACACATGAAGCCCGGCAAGCGATGGTCCGAAATCGCCCGCCTCATGCAGTACAACGTCGAAAAAAACGGCTTCAACGTGGTCCGCGAATTCGTGGGTCACGGCATCGGCCGAAGCATGCACGAGGATCCGAAGGTTCCAAACTTCGTGACGCCCGAGCAGCTTCGTGGCGACTTCATCCTCCGCCCCGGAACGACCCTCGCGGTCGAGCCCATGGTGGTGATGGGAAAACGCGATGTGGCCCTGCTCGACGATGAGTGGACCCACATCACGCAGGATCGCCGGGCTGCCGCCCATTTTGAGCACACCGTCGCCGTCACCAACGATGGTGTCGACATCCTGACCGACGGCCGTCAGGTGCTGTATCCGTAGGCTGTAGGGGCGAACCTCGTGTTCGCCCGGTGCGTGAAGGTCGACTGCCGCCGAGCGCATATTGTGATGCGCCGGATTTTGTGTTATATAGCTCGGTTCCAATTTTGGAACGGTTTGGCGGACAGAAGGTAATCAGTCATGAAGGTACGAGCCAGCGTCAAGAGAATCTGTGAAAACTGCAAGATCGTCCGCCGCAAAAACATCGTGCGGGTGATCTGCACCAATCCAAAGCACAAGCAAAAGCAAGGGTGATCGAATCCGCATTTCGATTCTTCCAGCAACAAGCGATTAGGAGCAAGCAATGCCTCGTGTAGCCGGCGTAGACATCCCCAACGACAAGCCCATCTGGATCAGCCTCTCGTACATCTACGGCATCGGCCGGATGAACAGCAGGGTCATCCTCAAGGAAGCAGGCATTGATTTTCAACGCCGCGCCAAAGACCTCACCGAAGATGAGCTCGCGAAGATCATCGGCCTCATCGACAAGGGTTTCCTCGTCGAAGGCGCGCTTCGCCGCCAGATCGGTCAGAACATCGGCCGCCTGCGCGACATCAACAGCTATCGCGGCAACCGCCACCGCCGCAGTCTCCCCGTCCGCGGCCAGCGCACCCGCTCCAACGCCCGCACCCGCAAGGGTCCGCGCAAAACCGTCGCCGGCAAGAAGGGCGTCAAGGAACTAGGCAAGTAATAAAACTAGGAACTAGGAACCCACAACTAGCAACTAGCTACAGGAAATACCATGGCCGAAACATCCAAAGCACAAACTGGCGCAAAAGCCGGCGTAAAGAAAAAAGTCCGCAAGGGAATCACCCGCGGCGTCGCCTACATCAAGGCCACCTTCAACAACACGATGATCACCATCACCGACCCCAACGGCGAAACCCTCGCCTGGGCGTCTGCTGGCACCGTCGGTTTCAAGGGCGCTCGCAAAAGCACCCCGTTCGCCGCCGGCCGGGCCGCTGAAAATGCAGCCCAGACCGCCCGCAAGCACGGCATGCTCGAAGTTGAAGTCAAGGTGAAAGGCCCCGGCGCAGGCCGCGAACAAGCCATTATCCAGCTCCAACACGCCGGCCTCAAAATCACCGGCATCGAGGACGTCACCCCGCTTCCCCACAACGGCTGCCGTCCCCCCAAGAAACGCCGCGTATAATCACGACCAGGAACGAGAATCAGACAATTAAATTCGTGGCCTCCGGCGAGGTGGAAGACAGATGGCCCCTAACGGTTGGGGCGGTAACCTTCCGCAATTCGGTAAGCCACCCAGAGGAGATCGATTATGAGAATTCGTTGGCGCGGTCTGGAACTTCCCTCTCGCGTAGTTCGCGATGAGCAAGTCTCCACGGACACATACGGAAAATTCACCGCCGAACCTTTCGAGCGCGGCTTCGGAACCACCGTCGGCAACAGCCTTCGGCGCATTCTGCTCAGCTCTCTCGAAGGTGCGGCCGTCACTCAAATTCAACTCAAGGGCGCTGAGCACGAATTCAGCAGCCTGCCCGGCGTCATGGAAGATGTCACCGACATCATCCTGAACATCAAGAGCCTGGTCGTGAAACTCGACGCCGACGACAGCCGCGAAATGCGCCTCGTCGCCAGGAAGGCCGGCCCTGTCACCGCCGGTATGATCGAAGCCGACCCGTCGATCACGGTCGTCAACAAGGACATGGTCATCGCCACGCTCACCGAAGATGTGACGTTCGACCTGACCCTCACCGTCGACAAAGGCCGCGGCTATGCAACCGCCGCCGAGCATCTGGAAGAAACCGCCAGCGATGAGCAGGAAGTCGGCACCATTTCCGTCGACAGCGTCTACTCTCCGGTCACCCGCGTTCGCTACGCAACCGAAGATGCCCGCGTTGGACAACGCACCGACTACGATCGCCTGATCCTCGAAATCTGGACCAACGGCACCATCTCCCCCGAGATGGCCATGGTCGAGGCCGCCAAGATCCTTCGCAAGCATCTCAACCCGTTCGTTCAGTACTATGAGCCCGGCCCTGGCCAGCCCGTGGACGGAGTGAGCGGCGAAGGGCATCGCGAGATCCCCGTGGACGCCGAGCTGGAGCGCAAGCTCAGCATGAGCCTCGCCGAGCTTGAGCTTTCGGTTCGGGCCACCAATTGCCTGGAGACCGAGAGCATCAACACCGTTCCGTAAAATCATTTCTCGAATCGCGCGGCATACAAATTCCTTTTGGCGATCCTTCGGATA
>JBBRHH010000097.1:0-13831 GCA_038222915.1 Tepidisphaerales bacterium | reverse complement strand
CGCCGCAGCGACACAGGCCACCGCCACCAACATCCCTCGCAACGTCCTGTTCCGCATCTTCAAACCTCGTTTGTACTCCAGGCCGCACCAGATCCCTCAGCCTCTGCGGCTCCTACGCCCGCACCGGCCTCTACGTTCGAGCCAGCCACTATAATATCTATGTTTAATACGCGCCAGATCCGGTTCAGTTGTAGAGAGTGTACATTTGTAATAATGAGAACGGTCGCAAACAACTGTTGAATTTCGAATCGCCAGCTCTACATGAAATCAAAGCTATAATTAGCTAATGTCAAGTGGAATCCTGCTATTAACATCTGCAGGTAAGTACTTCGCTAGCAATCCCGGACTTGGAAAAGCCGTCCCCGTTGCAGCGGGCTTTGGCCCAGTCGTCATCTGATCGTCCTTCCAGAAATACCTCCTCAAGACCGTTAATCGAAATCGCGGAAAAGGAGCTAAGAATAGCTAATTGAATTGCACCATTTCCGCTGTTTTCCGCTAGATTCCAATCAGACCGGTTCAAGCATTCCGGAGCGTAACTGCCTCCGGCAAAGAAAGCGGGAAGTGCCACCATGTCCCCAGGCTGCTCTCGCCATCACGCAATCTTCGGCCAATTGTACGACCTCGAATGGGTTGGATTGTGTGAAGAACGCTATCCAAAGAATCTCGTCGAGGTCCGATCGAATCACGGCGACAAATCCGTCACATCCTAATCCTCCCTCGCCACATACAACGCGCAAATTCCTGTCGACGTCGCTAGCTGTGCATAGAGGAATTACTCCGGTCCACTGCAATTTCCCGTTCGGCACCAACTCTAGAAGACTCGACCATCCAGCTGCCCGTACCCAAAGCGCGAGCCGTCCTGATGCGTCACGCACCCACTCTACGTTCATGTCTTTGACGCGTCCCTCACCGGAGATGAGCCCTTCAACAATCGGACAGCGCCCGGCGTCCCATTCTGTCTTCAGATCAAATCTGCTTTTCTCTGACATGAGTACCTCACATGCCGGGCTTACGCACCGCGATGGGCAGTTGTGAAAGACCTGAAAGAATAACGCAACCATTCAGGCCACCGCTGTAACTACACCCGAACCCCATCCGCGCCCACCAGCAAAATCTACGGTTAACCTCCCCCAACAAATTCTAACACTCTCATTGACAAAACCCTAACACACGGCGTACAATCCCACCAGCAGAAGCGACTCAAACCGGCCGCTCCCGCCACCGGCAAAAAGCTGCCGACAAAACATCAGGAAGGGGTCCGCCATGCCCAGGAAAAATCCATCTGTTTTCCAGCATTCAAAATCCCACGCCCAATCCGCCCTCACAAATTCGTCTTCTTCGTGGACTTCGCCTGCGTCGTGGTTTCCGTCTCCCCTCCTCGCCCTTCTCAAGTTTCATGTGTTTCATGTCTCAAGTTTCGTGTCTCGAGCACCCCGTCGCTTTGGGGAGATTCGAGGGTCAAAACGGGGAGGTTCAACGTCGGTTCGGGGAGATTCGGGGGAGGTTGGAGGCCCCCTTCGATACCGCTTTGGGGTCGGTTTTTTGACCAGAAAAAAACTTCCCATCAAACATAAATATCGGCCGCACCAACACTTGAATTTTCTACCCACCATTTCACGCAGCCCAAACACAATTTTTGCGCGCATATCCACACCAAAAACCGGCCTCTATTCTGCATTCTGCACACTGAAATCTACATTTTCCCCCCACGTCGTTTGGTGGTCGGTTAGTAGTCGTTTGCTGGTCGGTCACAGGTCGGTTGATGGTCGGTTGGTGGTCGGTTGGTGGTCGGTTACAGGTCGGTTGGTGGTCGGTTACAGGTCGGTTGGTGGTCGGTTAGTGGTCGCTTTGCACACCAAAGCGACATCCCCAAAAACGTCGCAACCCATGTTTGTAGAACCACTTGCAAAAACAAGCACCCCGGCAACTGGCATCCAACACGATTTGTGCGCAAATGTGCGCCACAAAATACCCCTCGCCAACGGCCATTTCCCCCCCCTTCGTCGCTTCGTCCCTCTCGGCCTCGGCGGTTCCACCCCATCACGCGCAACTACCCCAACAGAGCTACTAACCCATGAACAGGCTTAACACCCCATCCCCCAACAACAACAACAACGACGACCCCACCCGGGCCGACGACTCCCTCCCGGCCGATCCCGAGGCCCGCGTCTTCGCACTCCTCGAGCAGTACCGCACCGCCCTCGAGGCCGGCCAAAAACCCAGCCGCCATGAACTCCTCGCCCGCCACCCCGATATCGCAGAAGAACTCTCCGCCTGCCTCCAGGGCCTCAACTTCGTCCAGTCCGCCGCCGGCCGCATCGAGGCCCCCGACGACTACCCCGACAAATCCGTCTTCTCCTCCCTCACCACCGGGCCCGATGCCGACCCCGCCTCCCCCAAACCCCTCGGCGACTTCCGCCTCATCCGCGAGATCGGCCGAGGCGGCATGGGCGTCGTCTACGAAGCCCTCCAGCTCTCCCTCGGCCGCCATGTCGCCGTAAAGGTTCTCCCCTTCGCAACCGCCCTCGACACCCGCCACCTCGAGCGTTTCAAAAACGAAGCGCAGGCCGCCGCCCAGCTCCACCATTCCAACATCGTCCCCGTCTACGCCGTCGGCTGCGAACGCTCCGTCCACTTCTACGCCATGCAGTTGATCGAAGGCCAGAGCCTCGCCCAGGTCATCCGCGAACTCCGCACCCTCGCCAACGATCCAACGATCATCACCCCGCCCACGACCTCCACCCCGTGTACAGCCTCGTCCCCGCCCGAAACCTCCAACCGCACCCTGCTCGCAGACCGCCCCGCCCTCTCCTCGGCCTCGCCTCCCGCCGCCAAGCTCACCACCCTCCACTCCTCCAAGCGCTCCGTCTATTTCAAATCCGTCGTGCGCCTGGGCCTCCAGGCCGCCGACGCCCTCGACTACGCCCACGGCATGGGCGTCGTGCACCGCGACATCAAACCCGCCAATCTCCTCCTCGACGCCCGAGGCACCCTCTGGATCACCGACTTCGGCCTCGCCCAGTTCTACGCCTCCGACGCCGCCCTCACCCAGTCGGGCGACGTCCTTGGCACCCTCCGCTACATGAGCCCCGAGCAAGCCTCCGGCGGCGCAGTCATCCTCGACCAGCGTACCGACGTCTATTCCCTGGGCGCAACCCTCTACGAACTCCTCACCCTCCAGCCCGCCGTCCAAGGCGACAACCTCGAACAGGTCATCTTCCACCGCGACTCCCGCGATCCCCGCTCCGCCCGCGCCATCGACAAGACCATCCCCGTCGAGCTCGAAACCATTCTCAACAAGGCCCTCGCCAAAGACCCCGTCGATCGCTACCAGACCGCCCGCGCCCTCGCCGACGATCTCCGTCGCTTCATGGACAACCAGCCCATCCTCGCCCGTCCTCCCTCCATCTGGGACAAGGCCGTCAAATGGACCCGCCGCCACAAATCCATCGCCGTCTCCGCGATGGTCACCCTCCTCCTCGCCGTCGTGGCCCTCCTCACCAGCACCGTCCTCATCGCCAAAGCCCAGCACGAAACCAAGGCCGCCTACGCCCTCGAACGCGACAAGACTATCGAACTAAATCGCCAGCGCGAGCGCTCCGAAGCCAGCTACAAGCGCGCCCGCGAGGCCGTCGATTTCTTCACTCGCGTCGCCGCCCAGGAGCTCGCCGACAATCCGCAGATGACCGATCTCCGCAAAGAACTTCTCGAAGAATCATTGATCTACTACCAGGGTTTCATCGACGAGCGCGGCGAAGATCCCTCCACCAGCGCCGAGCTGATGGCCGCCCGCGCCCACGTCTCCTCCATCCTCATGGAGCTCTCCGCCTCCTACGATTTCTTCGGCGTCATGTCCCGTTCCATGCTCCTCTCCCAGCCCTCCATCCGCGAGGCCCTCCACCTCTCCGACGATCAGGTCGCAAAGCTGGGCACCTACAACATGGACATGTGGGGTCGCGGCCGCGGCTTCGATCTCCCCCGCACTGGGTCCGAGGACAAACGGGCGAAGTTCACCGAAATGGCCCGCCGCGGCGAAGCCACCCTCAACGAAATCCTCACCGCCCCACAGGCCCAGCGCCTGAAACAAATCGCCAGGCAGGTCCGAGGCCCAGGCGCGTTCTCCGATCCCGAAGTGTCCGAAGCCCTCGCCCTCACCCGCGATCAGAAAGACGCCATCCGAAACATCCAGGCCCAGCAACGCGCCATGTTCCACCCCGGCGGCCCCGGCCCCGGCGGACCGCCGCCATCCAATCAATCTCCCGAAGGCGGCCCCAATCCCAACCAACGACCTGAAGATCCAACCCTCCCAAAAATCATGGCGCTGCTAACCCCCACCCAAATGCAAACTTGGCAATCCCTCATCGGCGAACCCTTCACCGGCCCACTCTGGCAGCACGGCCCGGGAGGACCGCATCACGGCCCTTGAGCGGCGTGTGCCTTCGGTGTGACCGCAACCTGTTCCACCTTATGCCCCTTATCACCAAGCAATTTCAAAATACCCTTCTCACCAATCAGGTGAGCAGCTCCCACCACCACAAATGCCTTCTCGCCCCCCTTCAAATACGCCTCGATCTTCTCGGCCATTCCCACATTCCGATCCGTAATCAGCTTCTTCTCCACGACCGCCAGTTCCGGCTTGTCATCAAACCCCTTCCGGATCATCGCCTGCATCCCCGCCGTGTCTCCGCTCATCCACGAATCGCGCAGTTTCCCGATGGTGTCCGGCAGATTCCCCGCCTCGAGCAAAGCCGCCCGCAGCATCTTGTCCTGCATGTCATCCGACAAGCCCGAGATCAGGTCCATCTGAAAATCCGCCGTCTCAAATTCCTCCACCCTCTTCTTGTCCTTCGCCGCATCCAGAAAATGCTTGTCGATCCCAAGGTTCGGATCCAATCCCATCTTGTGGATCGCCACCACCTGCAAAGTCACGCTCGCCATCCACGGCCGAAACGTCTCGAACGAAGCCATGGGAAGCTGATTGTCGGCACAATATTTCTTCAGGGCGGCCAGTGTATCCCCGGACAACTTCTTGGAGAGCGTGTCGCCGTTGTTGTACATCCCCTTCTCTTTCACCAGCGTCAGCATCTTCCCCGCATCCAGCTTGTTCATGTCCACCTCAACCGCAAGCACGCTCGCCTTTGCAAACGCCTCTTCGATTTCCTTGGGCAGCGGGTACATCTCCTTGCCCGCCACATGCATCGACCCCAGCAGGTAAACCGTTTTTCCGCCCTCGCTCACCGTCCAGAAAAAAGCCCGTGTCGTGGGCTTCGCCGCATCCGCCGACCCACGCTGCGCCGGAGCCAGAAGCGCCATCAGCAGCAACACCATCCACGCCAGAACACCAGTCGATCGGCCACGGTTCATGAGTTCTCCTTTGGAAGTGACCCTAATCCTAGAACGCGTCCTTCACCTCCGCCAACAAAAAACACCGGCGTGCGCTCCGCGCACTGCCGGTGGTCCCAACTTGCCTTGGGAAGGAAAAGGAGAAGTCAAAAAAGTAAATCAGACCGTCTGCACGGCCTGAGCCGCCCGACGTCCGGCTGCCTTGCCCCGAATCCGCCGGCTGCGCCCAACCGTCTGCTGGTCGGCCGTCGCCCGCTTCTGCGGGTTCTTCCGCGCCACCTCAACAGCCTGCGCCGCATCCGGTGCAGTCAGATCCGCCCCAATCTCTTCAGCCAGGCCCTCAGCCCGCTTATAAATTCCGCCGCAGCACATGATCTGCATGTCCGGGCAGCTGTTCACATCCCGCAGATAATCCACCAGCCGCCGCACCGCCGGCATCCCGCTTGGCAGAGTTCCAAAAAGAATCAGCAGGTTCGGCCGAACGTCGCCGATCAGCTTCAGCACTTCATCATGCGGCACCCCGCCGCCGGCAAACCGAACCTCATACCCCTCGGCCTCAAACAGGTCCGAGCAAAGCTGCCCGCCCAGTTCCTCCGGCTCGTCGTCGCCGCAAAGAATGATCACCTTCTGCCCATTCGCCGGCTTCCGCTGCAGCATGGAAGTCAGCTGGTCGGTCAAGGTCCGATTGAGCCGGGTCGCCATGTTCAGGCTGCTGATCGTAATGCGATCTTCACGGTACAGGTTCTGAAGCAGTTCCATGGTCGGCCAGACCAGGCCGGTCAGGAGGTCATAGGCGGCAATGCCATTGGTAACGGCCCCATCGATAATGGCCCGGCAGGTCGATCGGTCACCCTTGAGCAACGGTTCAAGGTAGGTGCTGGAAAGTTCGTGGCTGACGGCTTTGAGTACGATTTTCATTTCAGATGCCTCGGTCGTCGGGAACACTTGAGAGATACATCCGTTCCCAAGTACCCATTTTAACAGGAGAGGCATCCATGCTCACCTTATTTACGTCTATCATGTTAAACTGGATAACATGCGACGCAAATATCATCGGAAGACACTCCAAAATTCTTTACCTATTTTAACATTGGCAAAAACGGAGGCGCAGAACATGCGCGGTCAGACCTGTCCAAACGATGGTGAAAGCCCGATAATTAAAGGCGTTGCGCGGCAAATTGACACCTTATTTAGCGCCCGCTATAGTCCGCGCACAAAGGAAATTATGACCACATCGGCCACCACCACAGCAAAGAAACCCGGCGGAGGGCTTGAGGGCGTTGTCGCGACCCAAAGCTCGATCTGCTTTATTGACGGCCGGGCGGGCCGGCTGGTCTACCGCGGGTACGATATCGACAAACTCGTCGGCAACGTCAGCTTTGAAGAAACCGCCTATCTGCTCTGGAACGGGGAACTTCCCAATAAAACCCAACTCGATGCCCTCCGCGCTGAGTTGCTCAAGGACGGCACCCTTCCCGACTACACCCTTCAGATCCTTCGGGCGCTCCCCAAGACAACCCAGCCGATGGATGCCCTGCGGACCGCGGCCAGCTCGCTCAGCAGCAGCGACCCGGATCTCAATAGCCGCACCCACAATCTGCAACGGGCCGTTCGCCTTACCGCGCTGTTCCCACTGATCGTGACGGCCTTCCATCGCATCCGAAACGGGCTCGAGCCCGTCGCCCCGGATCCCAAGCTCTCCATCGCCGCCAACTTCCTCTATACGTTGACCGGCAAAGCGCCCCACGACACACTGGTGAAAGTCATGGACGGCGCGCTGGTGCTGCACGCCGAGCATGGCATGAACGCGTCTACCTTCGCCGCCCGCGTGACGGCCGCGACTTTGGCTGACATGTACGCTGCTGTTACTGCGGCGCTTGGCGCGCTCAAAGGTCCGCTGCATGGCGGAGCCAACGAAGAGGTGATGAAGATGCTGCTCGAAGGCGGCAGCGTCGACAAGGTCGAGTCGATGGTAAAGGCGAAGCTCGCCAACAAGGAAAAGATCCCCGGCTTTGGCCATCGCGTCTATCGCACCTTCGATCCGCGGGCGACGTTCCTGCGCAAGATGAGCAAGCAACTTGGCGATGCGGCCGGCGAGGCCAAGTGGTATCAGATCAGCGAGCGGCTGATTCCGATCATGCGGGACACGCCCAAGTCGGATGGGACGCCGATGGACCTGAACCCCAACGTCGATTTCTTCTCGGCCAGCGCCTACTACACCATGGGCATTCCGCTTGACCTGTTTACGCCGATCTTTGCGATCGCCCGGATTACGGGTTGGACGGCGCACGTGATGGAGCAGCAGGCCGACAACCGCATCATCCGTCCGACGGATGAATACACTGGTCCGATGGATCGGGAAGTCACGCCGATCGATCAGCGGGCGTGATGGATCAGGCTCGGCCTCTTGGCCGAGCCGAATGTCATGTTTGCGGTAGATCCTGCGCACAAACACCCCACAAGTTAAATCACACGGCCGCCTTTGCGATCAGGTCGTTGATGCGGCGCGAGAAGGCGCTTGGGTCTTTTACTTTTGAGCCTTCGGCGATGACTGCTTCGTCGTAGAGGAGGCGGCCGAAATCTTCGAGGCGCGGGTCGGCGGCGTTTTTCTCATGGAGGACGCGCATGGCTTCGACGGTCGGATGATCTGGGTTGAGCTCGAGGATTCGTGCGCCGGGCGGGATGTCCTGGCCGCGCCCCATGCGCTGCATGAGCCGCTCCATGTGCGCGCCCATGGCGTGCTCTTCGGCGACTAAACACGCGGCGCTTTCTTTCAGGCGGCTGGAAAGTCGGACTTCTTTGACTTCGGTGAGCTTGTCCTTGAGGCCGGCGAGGAGGCCTTTGAATTTTTCCTGGGCGGCCTTTTTGGATTCGTCATCGGCCGAGTCGTCGACGTTACCGCGATCGACGGCCTTGAGCGGTTTTTCTTTGTAGGTGTTGAGCGACCCTACGACGTATTCGTCGACGGGGTCGGTGAGGAGGAGAATCTCGTGGCCGCGGGCCTTGAAGGATTCGAGGTAGGGGGAGTTTTCGATCTGCTCGCGCGATTCGCCGGTGAGGTAGAGGATTTCCTTCTGCTCGGTGGTCATCCCCTCCAGATATTTGGCGAGGGTGGTGAATTCTCCTGGCTTGGTCTTGGTGGATTCGAAGAGGAGGAGATCGGCGATCTTTTCGCGGTTGGCGAAATCCTGGCCTGTGCCTTCCTTGAGGACGGGGCCGAATTCCTTGTAGAACTTGAGATAGGTGTCGAATTCGGAGGTCTTCATCTCATCGAGCGTCTTGAGGACGCGGGTGACGAGATTGCCGCGGATGCGGGCGAGGAGCGGGTTGTGCTGGAGGGTTTCGCGGGAGACGTTGAGGGGGAGGTCGGAGGAATCTACGACGCCTTTCACGAAGCGGAGGTAGGTGGGCATCAGCTCTTCGCACTCGTGCATGATGAGGACGCGGCGGACGTAGAGATCGAGGCCGGCCTTGGGTTGGGGGCCGAAGAAGTCGAAGGGCTTGTGGGCTGGGATGAACATGACGGCGCGGAATTCCATCTGGCCTTCGGCGGCGAGGTGGATGGTTTTGAGGGGGTCTTCGAAATCGCGCGAGACCTGTTTGTAGAAGGCGTTGTATTCCTCCGCGGTGATCTCGGCCTTGTTGCGAAGCCAGAGCGCCTTGCGCGAGTTGAGGGTTTCCTCGTCGGTGGTTTTATTGCCGTCGGTTTCCTTCTCGACGTCGGCGACGATGGGGTGATCAATGAAGTTGGAATACTGCTGGACGATACTGCGGAGGCGATGGATCTGGAGGAACTCCTTGGCGTCTTCACGCAGGTGGAGGATGACGTCCGTGCCGCGGGATTCTTTTTCGTACGGTTCGACGGTGTATTCGCCCTGGCCGTCGGATTCCCATTTGACGCCATCGCTGACGGGGCCGGCCATGCGGGAGAGGACGGTGACGTGGTCTGCGACCATGAAGGAGGCGTAGAAGCCGACGCCAAACTGGCCGATGAGCTCGGGGCGCTGCTGGGCATTGGCGGCCTGGAGATTGGCGAGAAACTCGCGGGTGCCGGAGCGGGCGATGGTGCCGAGATTTTCGACGATGGATTCGCGCGACATGCCGATGCCGTTGTCGCGGATGGTGAGGGTGTTGCTGGCCTCGTCGGGGATGAGCTTGATCTTCCAGTCGGAGTTGCCTTCGAGGAGGTTGGAGTCGGTGAGGGACTGGAAGCGGACTTTATCGACAGCGTCGGCCGCGTTGCTGACGAGCTCGCGGAGGAAGATTTCCTTTTTGGTGTAGAGGGAGTGGATGATCAGATCGAGAAGCTGTTTGAGCTCGGTCTTGAATTCCATTTTCTGGGGGGCGACGGTTGCGGTGTCGGACATGGGTGATTTCCTTTTCGAGTTGCTTTTTAGTGATGGGTGATCATTTGCGAATGTGTTGGCCAATTCAAAAGTTGTGCCACGCCCGGCGTTCGTTTTTGAGGCTTTATTGCGTTGTCGTGGAGGGATTGCGGATGCGTTCCTGTCACGTTGGCAGGTTGGCTTGCGGAGGGATGGCAGGTTGGGTGCCGGGCGTGTTAATTTTTGTGAGCGCATTTGCGCAAAATCAAGTTGCGTGTCGGTTTTGTCCGGGGTAGTTTTCGCAAGTTGTTTATGAGGCTTGGGTTGTGGGTTTGCGGGGGTGTTGGGTGGCTGTTGAAAACCGACACACAACCAGCACATGACCGACACACAACCGACCATGAAGTGACGCAGAAACAGCACATGACCGGCACAGAAGCGACACACAAACGACCAGCCCATTCAGTGCAGATTTCGGAGTGCAGACGGCAGAATGGTGGAAGGAAATTTGGGGTTGGCGGAGGGGTGTCGCGGCTGCTTTTGCAGGATCCTTCACTCGCTGTCGCTCCATCAGGATGAACGTGTTTGGGAGGGACGAAATGGTGGGTAGAAACTTCAAGTGTTGGTGCGGCCGATGTTTGTGTTTAAGGGGAAGATTTTTTCCGGTCAAAAAACCGCCCCCAAAGCGGTATCGAAGGGGGCCTCCAACCTCCCCCGAATCTCCCCGAACCGACGTAAAATCTACCCGTTTTGACCCTCGAATCGCCCCAAAGCGACGGGGGGTTTGAGACAAGAAACTTGAGACTGGAAACTTGAGGGAGACGCGGAGCGGAGATGGAAACCACGACAGGTTCAGCGCGGGCGAAGAAGACGGATTCGCGGACCCGGGTTGAGCGTACGATTTCGAACGCTGATGCATGGATGGATTTTTCCTGGTCATGACGGACCCCTCATTCATGTTTTGCCGATGGCTTTGTCGGCGACTACGGGCGGCGGTTTCTGGTCGTCCGTGGCTGGCGGGATTGTACGCAGTGTGTTAGGGTATTGTCAATTCAAAAATTCACGATTTTCTGGCGATTGAAGAATTTGGTTTGTGGGGGACCCGCACCAGAATTGGGCGGCGGAATTTCAGATATTGCGTGTTTCAGATTTTAGCAGGCACGCGGCGGTTACTGGAGGCTGGGAGGTTGCGGAAGTGGGCGGGCGGTGGAGTCTTCGGCGCGATTGGCGGTTTCGGGCTGGGCGGCGGGATTGAGCTGGAAGGTTGGGACGGAGGGCGTTGGGGGACTGGAACTTTCGAGGATGGATGGCGCGGTGTCGACTACAGGAACATTGTCGTTTGCGGGCGTGGGTGTAGCGATCGGGCCGGTGGGTTGAATCTGGCCTGATGCATCCGCGACGGGGCTGGTTGTTCATTGCGAGCTTGATGAATCGGATTTGGCCTGTGCAATTTGGATTTGTGTCTCGGCGGGGAGGAGAGAAGCCGGGAGGAGTTGTGGATCGAGGGCGGAGTCGACGCGTCGTCGGGACCGGTGGGAGTCGTCTGCGGTTGGGGCGTCACGGGAGGCAGTTCGGCGGCGGCGGCAGCGGGTGTAGCTAACGTGGGCGCGATTAGCGAAACTTCTCCGCCGGTCGCGTCGAGGCTCTTTGCGAGGTCGGCAAGGGAAAACGCCGGCGTTGAATCATCGATAATGACATCACTGTTCTGATCGAGCACGGGCATTTGAGGGGTTGCGGGCGGTGTCGCCGCGACGTTGGTGTCGGACCCCCCTCCGTTCGCCCAGTGGATGTACTCTGGGAACACAGGCGACTGGTAAGAGCCTGATCCCTGATAAGCGAAGCCGTCCTGTCCAGTCTGTTTGTGCGTGACCGTAAACTGAAAACCCGGCGATTGACTCTTGCTGGGGGTAAAGGGAACTGAGACCTCGTAGGTGGCCATGTCCATCATCCCATCGATGCTGGTAATCGTTCCAGGAGAGATGGTGCCATCTGCCCAGGTGATGACGGCGGTGAAGTCGGATGGCGTGGAGGTCTGGTCCGGGCTTTCAAAATCACCCAGACGCTGTTGTCCGGATAAATCAGGTTTCTCAAGCTCCAAATCCCCCATGGCGCAGACGTAGTCTTCCAGGATGTTCAAACGCACATACGCAGCGTTCCATTCATACGTGTTGCCGGTGGAATATTGCGGATCGACCACCAGCGCCGGGCCCGTGTCGTACTCATCGTCGGAAAAACGGAATGACGGGTCGTATCGAAACGCGCCGGAATTGGGGAGGGTGTAGGTGATGCCGGTGTCCGAATTTGTGAAGGAGCCGGAGAGCGCCTGACGCACGGCGTCGGCCTCTGAATCGGCCTTAATCCAGCCTGCATCCAGAATGCTGACGGTTCCGCTGCCGGACATGGCGGGGTGCCCCATGCCCGGCTGGAATGGCTGGCTGGTGATGGCCGGGTGAGCGGGATCGGGCTCGTCGAATGGATTGTCCGCATCGTACAAGGTGATCCTGTACATACCGTCGGCAAAGTTGTATTCCTCGGCCGCCTTGAACAATTCGGTGGCCGACGGTCCAAAGCCAACGGCGTTGAACGGGGTGATTCGGAACAGGTCATCGAGGTTGGCGGTGAGGAGGGTTGCGAGGAATGAAGTAGCGCCGGCGGGCGCCGTGCCGATGGGCTTGAACGTTGAGCCCTGATCCGTCGAGACTTCAATCAGGAAACCATCGGCGAGGTTGTCGTTGTTGTTCCAGACGATCTGGGCGTCGACGCCGTCGGTAGACAATGCGGCGACATGCTTGACGGCCCCGGGCAGCGCATTGGGAATTGCAGTGGCACCGATGTCGAATGTGACTGGCGCGCTCGTGACCGGATGTTGATTTTTCGCGGGGACGCGAGCGCTGACGACAATTGTCCCTGCGCCTGCGGTGGCGGTGAGGAGCCCATTGGCGTTGATCGAACCTGGTCCGCTGACGATGGTCCATTGGAAGGAGGAGGGTTGCCGCGGCATGGGGTTCCCGAACTGATCGAGTGCGACTGCGTGAACGAGGTAGGTCTCGCCGTCGGCGATCGAATGGCGTCGGCTCGCGTCGGGAACGACCGTGATGGAAGTCAGCTTTGGCCGAACGGTGATCTGGATGGTGTCGACGTTTGGAACGACGCCGCCGTCGGTCACGCCGAATATGTAAGTCCCGGCCTGATGGAAATCTACATTGGCCGTGTCGCCCCAGCCGATGTCCGGATCCGGGGCCGTGTCAGGCTCGCCGAACCAATCCCACCGGGCATCATCGCCGAAGTGGGTTTTTTCGGGAGTGTCGGATCTGCGGTTGTGGCTTTCAGATATTGCCGCTTGGTAACTGCATTACCGAGGACGTGATATTTTGGGTAACCACGGCACAGACGCCGCATCGGGTTCCACTCCCGCTCGATGCCGTGCGGCAATCCATTCTGGCAGTGGCACTCGCTCCAAACGGCCGTCTGATTCTGTTCGAGGCGCCAGATGAAGCCGTGAAATGCGCCGTTTTTGCAGTACGCGACTTCGGAGAGACAGACCGAACGATTTGTTCGCTGCTGCCGCCATAGATCAAGGCCGGTTCCGTGGACCATGCGGTAAGTTCCGATCGACCGACCTTGATCGTTCCATTGCCGAACGGTGCCGTGGCAGACACCATCAACGAATGGCTCGGCGGCAGCCAGGACGCCGGGAATTATCCAGTCGTACTCCGTGCCGTGTTTTTTTCCGTTCTTCATCGCGTACTCGTACTCGGGCTCTCCAGATTCGAAGAACCAGCGCACGCCGACCAGCTTTCCGGCCAGGCGAAACTCGGAATGCCGCCTCGCGCCGCCTGGATAGCGTTCAACGATGCGCTATTGAGCCATCTTCGGGATTGATGTCTTGTAAGACGGGGTTCTCACGATGAACTTTCAAATCGTTCGGGGCCAGCTTGATGGAAAGATTGGTGTTCGTGTTGTCCCTGCCACCAGAGTTCGAGCATGAGTAGGCCGTAGAGGCGTTGGGAGTGGTCGGCCTGTTGTTGCTGGTGTTGTTCCAGGAGGGTTTCGAGGGCCGGGCGGTTGAAGTGGGTGGCGGTGAAGGCCGTGGCGGAGAGGAGAGTGTCGTGGAGCAGGGGGCGGAGGGTGGTTCGGAACCAGTCGCCTATGGGGATGGCGAA
>JBBRHH010000096.1:0-14019 GCA_038222915.1 Tepidisphaerales bacterium | reverse complement strand
GCGGGAGCAAAATTGACGATGAGTTTTCGCATCGCGGCTGGGACGCCGGCGAGGATTTTGGCGTTGGTCAGCGATTTGACGAACTTGACGCCGGCGTCGGTGTTGGCGGCTGTCGCGTGGACGTGAAGAATCGCGACTTCCTTGCCCGCCGGGACTTTCAGGGTCATGTTGGTGGTGACAAAGCCGTTCTGCGGCTGGCCATTGAAGGCTGGGACGATCTTGGCGCCTCGTCCAGCGAATACTTCGACGATGGCTCGGCCCTGACTGTCCTGGGCGACACATGCAAGGGGAACGTCCTTCTTTTGTGCATCATTCACATTTTGTGATGCCTGAATTCCAAAATTCGGCTGGCTGCGAAACATCAGGTTGTACGTGAGTTCACCGGCCTGATTGTTCTTGATGATGTCGATGACGCGGAGGTATCCGTCCTTGTCGGCCATGACCCGGCGCGTGAGCGTGTAGTTCTGGCCAGTCATGTTTTCGAAGACGGCTTCACCATTGTCGTCGAGACGGGCCATGTTCCGGTTCATGACCGGGTTGTTGTTGTCAACATATAGCATCCCGCCTTCGCTGTAGACAGGACTGTTGCCCTGGGTGCGAAACATCATCGCGTAGATCAACCATTGATTGCCGTTGCCGTCTCCCTGCGGCGGCCGGTATGGCATGGGAATCACACTGCCGCCTTTGGCCGGGAGCGCGAAGGAAGGCACTGAATGGCTCAGGCCCAAGAGCGCGACGAGCGTGACTACAAGCAAGGCGTTGCGGTTCATTGGTGGCCTCCCATGTGTGGACGAACAATCGGGGATGGATTGATTAGAAGTGCCCATCCGCGAATTCATATCTAAAGCGTCTTGTGAAGGTAGATCACTTCGCCGCTAGTATACCGAAGCGTGCCGTCTATGCACTGACGGATGATGACCGCGACGTCAGTGGGGTCGAGGGTTTTGGTCACCGGATATTCGTCCACGGAAAGCAGCTGGCGAAACATTGTTGTTTCGACGGCACCAAGCGCAAGAGTGTGAACGCGGATGCCGAACGGTTCGCCCTCGCGCGCGAGTACAAGGCCGAGCACGTTGAGGCCGGCTTTGGCGGCCGCGTATGCGGCAAAGCCGGAGAACGGATCGCGCGTCGAGAGTGAAGAAATGTTAACGATGACGCCGGATTGTCTGGATTTGAAGGTTGGCCACGCGGCCTGGCTTAAGTAAAAAGCGGCGGACAGATTGGTCTCGATGGTCTGCCGCCAGACCTCTGGCGTGGTGTGCTCGACCTCGAGACGTGGCGCGGAGCCCGCGTTGTTTACGATCGCGTCGATCCGACCAAAGGATCTGATGCAGTGTTCTGCCAGTTTTACAGATGTATCGGGATCTGAAATATCCGCAACGATGAATTGACCCCGGCCGGCGAGGCTGACGGTTTGCGCGAGTTCCTTTTCATTGCGCGCGGTGAGCAGCAGGTCGTAGCCCGCACTGGCCAGCTCAATTGCGGTCGCGCGGCCGATGCCGCGTCCAGCGCCTGTGACGATTGCGACTGGGTCGGACATTTACGAACCTCGTTGGCTTCGGGGATCATTCAGGATTGAGGCAGTTGCCATGCGCCTGTGGGGTTCCACTGGCGCTCGAGATCGACGGCCTCACAGGTGCGGTGCACTTCCTTATACAGCTTGAAATAGCCAAGGACGAGGCCTTTGGAGATGGGGCTGTTGATTACGTCATCAATGGTCTGCCGCGAGAAGTGGAGAACGCGGTCGAGGGGACGGCGGATGACGACATGCTCGATACCCTGGGAGTATTCCCGATCCGACACGCGTGAGGAGATTCCAAGCGACTCAAGGCTCGCCATAGGCAGATTGTATCCAGGTGGATGGCCGGGACAGAAGTAGATTTCGATTTTTTCAAAGAAGAATAATTGATGTTTTGGATGCGCTTATTGCTGAGCCTGGCAAGGGCTGATAAGATTCTGGCTGAAGCGATCGGGTATCTCCGTGTTTTGTGGGGCGAATGCGAGGCTCTCATGCTGCCCATTCAATCATCCTTCCAGGCCTAGGACCGTCGGCGGTTGTCGTCGGATCAGGCACCCTGTTTTTTAATTGATGATCGATCTTTTGATCGCGCGGCGCTCTGCTGCGCGCTTTGGGAGCATTGAAAGTGAACAACAGTAAATGGAAGCGATTGCATGAGCCAGCGGATTACTTTGGCCCGCAGGAAGATCGTAAACGAGAGCGCAAGACACAACAGTTGTGTCGCCAAGTCTACAGAACCGTCAGCACTGCGCTTGCCGGCGAGTGTGGAGACGAATTACTTCGCGACCTGACCGTGGCGTGCGTCGAGGCCGCGCCGGACGCTTCGAGATTGATTGTGAAGGTCTATGGCGCAAGCGGGCAGGAAATAAGCGTTCATCATGTGCTTGAACGGTTGGAGCGCGTGCGTGGAAAGCTACGGCACGCCGTTGCCGGAGCTATCGTGCGAAAACGAGCGCCGGAGTTGGTGTTCATGGTGATTGCCAATCCCGTTAACCATTCGCGCGGGGAGGTGGAACCATGAAGGCAACACCTGAACCTGTGTTGATCAAAACCTGGCTCGTCGAGCCAATGTCGAAGGAGGTGTTGTCGGTGCTGGAGCGGGTGGGCTCCAGCGCCGACGTCCGGAAGATTGCCGTGATGCCCGATGTGCATGTAGCCGGCGAGGTGTGCGTGGGGATGGTGATTGCGACGTCGCGGCTGATCTATCCCGCGGCCGTTGGTGGAGATATCGGTTGCGGAATGTCTGCTTTGTCCTTCGACTGCGCGGCCGACGTGTTGGCCGACGCGCGTCTGGCGGCGCGGATCATGGACGGACTTTACAATGGCGTGCCGGCCAATCGCCGTGTAACTGCAGTCGAACTGGATTCGGACCTCGCCGCTGATCAGTTGAGCGCGCCATCATTGGAACGGCTCAAGTGGCGCGACGGGGCAGTGCAACTTGGGACGCTCGGACGCGGCAACCATTTCCTGGAACTTCATTCGGACCAGGAAGGTCGATTGTGGTTGATGGTGCACAGCGGCTCACGCGGCATGGGGCAGGCGATCCGTGACTATCATGTCGGGGCGGCAACCTCAGACAAAACAGGCCTTGCCTATCTGGATTCATCGACGCCGGCGGGGCAAGCCTACCTGTCGGACGCGGCGTGGGCGGTACGTTATGCCGAGGCGAATCGGCGGTTGATGGCCGAGGCCACAGCCGACGTCGTGCACGACGTTTTTGGAGTTGATGTGGTTGCCGGATCCTATTTCGGCTGCGATCACAATCATGTTCGGCGGGAAACTCATGCCGGTCAGGAATTGCTCGTACATCGAAAGGGAGCGGCACCGGCCGGGCCAGGAGTTCCGGGGATCATCCCTGGGTCAATGGGCAGCGTGAGTTTCCATGTGGAAGTACGTGGATGCGCGGAGTCGATGTGCTCAAGCGCACATGGGGCGGGGCGGGCGATGAGCCGAAAAGACGCGGCGCGGAAGATCTCTGCCCGCGCCCTTGGCGAGCAGATGGCTGGCGTCTGGTTTGATCGGCGTAAAAGCCGGTCACTGCGCGAGGAAGCGCCTCGTGCCTATAAGGACATTGGAGCGGTAATGCGGGCGCAGCGAGACTTGGTGAAAGTGGTGCGACGCCTGCGGCCGATGCTGAGTTACAAGGGGGTTTAAGCTTGGGGGGAGTCTAAGCGAGTGTTACTTGGGGCCGGAACTATGGAAGCTCATCGGAGGAGGGCCCGTTGTCGTCGTCGTCGACGATGTGGCCGCGATCATTCTGATGGTCTGGGCCGGGGCCATCGTTGGGGCCGTCGCCATCGTCTCCACCACCGGAGGGTGTGCGAGGTGCGTCTGACTTGGGCGGGGATTGGAGAAGACCCTCGATGCGGATGTGATGTCCATCGGCCGTCGCCACCGTAGCTACGAAACGGGCGGTTTTGAGCTTCTTGCCACCACCTTCACCCGTGGGGTCGAGACGGCCGTAGATATTGACTGCCTGCCCAAGAATATTGCCTTGGCCGGTGACATAGTTGCCACTGATAACCAGATTGGGGGCGGCGAAGTCACCCTGCTCGCCCTTTTCGCCGTGAAGTGTGCCGGTGAGCGAAATTGTGTTACCCGTGACGGTGGCAGTTCCCTCGCCGCGGTAATAGCCGCGGACGCTTATGTTGTATGCGCCGTCGGTGCCCTTGGGTTTAGGCCCCGGGGCAGGTCGGCCACTACTGAATGCGATATTCGCACCGAGCAGCAGCGTGCAGAGGATGATTAAAAGTCGAGACATGGGCAAACAACCCTGACGCGGCATGAACAGTCTATCGGGCCATCATGAAAACTGCATGAGAGGCAAGAAATGACGGAATCGCCTCTAATTATGCCATTTCTACTCCTTGGGGCAAACATTGTTCTGGGAGACGAACCTCGAACACGGTTCCAACGCCTTTTTCGCTCTTGACGGTACATTCGCCGCCGACGGCATCGACATGCGCTTTAACCAGCGCCAGACCCAGACCGAGATGCCCGGAATCTCGCTGGCGGGCCTGATCGGCGCGGAAAAAAGGTTGAAAAACGCTTGGAAGTTGTTCGGGGGAGATGCCAATTCCCGTGTCTCGGACACTCAGGGCAAAGCCGTGGCCGTTGTGTTCGCAGTGGATCTCGACTTTGCCCCCGGGGCGATTGTATTCGACGGCATTGGAGACGAGGTTGGTGACGATGCTGCGGAAGCGGCGGGTTGGGGTGGTCAGCGTCAGATCTTTCGGGAAATCGCGAATCACAGTGATGCCGCGATCCTGCCCAAGTGAGGCGGCCATATCGGCACATTCGTCTAGCACCTGACTGACGTCGACGAGGGTTGCGGGTTCGTCGTGGGTGAGCGTCTCACTGCGCACCTGTTCCATCAGGCGCTCGACCAGTTGTTTGAGGTGCTTGGCATCCGTCAGGCAGTTGTCGAGCGCGGTGCGATAGTCGGCCGCATTCCGGTCCCGGCGGAGGGTTACTTCGATGTTTGTGATCAGCGCTGCCACCGGTGTGCGTAATTCATGTGAGGCATCGCCGAGGAACTGGCGACGCTGGTCGAAGGCGGCCTGCAAGCGCGCCAGCATGCCGTTCAGGCGATTGGCCATGGGAACCAGTTCGGGGGGAAGGCGTTCGGCGTCGATTCGACGGTCGAGGTGGCGCTGATCGATGTTGCCGATGATATCGGCGGTGTGATGGAGTGGGCGGAGGGCGATCTGGGTGGCGCGCCTGGCCAGTGCGGCGGCGGCAAGGCCCCCAATGAGGCAGCAGGCCGAGAGGGCGAGGGCGAGCGTGTTGAGAATGTGATCGAACTGGTCGGTGGGCGTGCTGTAGGTAACAGTTGTGGCGGCTGCGGGGGTAATCAGACGCAAGGTGACGGTCCTCAGGCGGGTGCCATCTGCGAGGTGGGTGAATGCCGCATCGATGATCTGGGAGTGAACCGGTGCGGCGGATGGATTGGCTGAGGAGGCCGTGGTTTGGCCTAGGTCGGTGCGGACAACGTAGCGGTCGTCCTTCTGCGGCAGGGCAGTGGCGCGGGCCTGAAGAGATTGATCGAGGCTCTTGAGGAGCACCGTGCGCGTGGTGAAGTACGCGGTCGCACTGCCGGCGATCAGCATCAGCCAGACGGTGGCGAGGATGGTGAGTGTGATGCGGCGCGTCATTGCTTCGAATCCTGGCTCCAGGTTCTCGGGTGGTTCTCCTTCACGATTCGACTCCCAAGACGTAGCCGAGACCTCGGCGGGTTTGAATCAGTTTCCGATTGTGCAGCTTGTCGATCTTGTTTCGGAGGTAACCGATGTAGACATCGACGACGTTGCTGGTGGCTTCATCGTGCTGGTCGTAGAGGTGTTCCCAGATGTCGGTCCGCGATACTACATGTCCCTGGCGATGCGCGAGATATTCGAGGAGGGAAAATTCGCGGGCGCTGAGCTCGATGCTCTGGTCAGCACGTTTGACGGTCTTTTTTACGAGATCAATTTCGAGGTCTTCGATGGTAATCGTTGACGCTTTCTGACCGTGGCCACGGCGAACGATGGCTCGAACGCGCGCCAGGAGTTCGTCCCAATTGAAAGGCTTGATGAGATAGTCGTCTGCGCCGAGGTCTAGGCCGCGAACACGATCGCCGACGCCTTCACGGGCGGTGAGGCATAGCACGGGAGTTTTTGAGCCGGCTTTGCGAAGCGTGCTGAGAATGGCCCAGCCGTCGCGCTTGGGAAGCATCATGTCGAGGACGATTCCGTCATACTGCGTGACTGTCGCAAGGTGGAGGGCCTCTTCACCGTCGAACGTCAAATCGACGGCGTAACCCTCTTCGCGCAGGCCGTCGGCGAGGGAGCGGGCAAGGGTGGGATGGTCTTCAGCTACGAGGAGTCGCATGATGGTTCCTTTAACTGCCTACGGATCGCCGATGGCTTGATCAAGATCACGCATGGCTTCTTCATAATCCATGGACTGCGCGGAGCCGTCGAGGCGCGCAATATTCATTTGGCTTGTGACATGCCAACTTGGAAGGGAGTCGTAAACGAGAACGGGATTGCCGCGAACCTGGCCGAGCGGGCGGCCGGCCATAGATGCGGCGTAGTTGGCTGAATCGCGCCAGTCGTAGCTGGATCCAAGATTGGCGTACAGTTCGGAATCCGCAGGGCACCGGAAAATCGTGCGATTTGTGACATAGGGATCGATGGATTGTTCCCAGGGGCTGGCGGTTGCGGCGGCGTCGGGGAAGCGCTGGTAATCAGTTTCATAAAGTCGAAATGCGGTCGCGAGATTGCGCAGGTTGGTAATGCACTGCAGGGTCCGTTGCGTTTGCTGGGCGCGGCCCAGAAGGGGCAACGCGAGGGACATCAGGACGGTAATGATGCCGATGACGACCATCAATTCGATCAGGGTGAACGCGCGCCGCCCGCGCGCAGACCGGTTAGAAACCCATGGCACATTCGCGCGCGATGGGCTGCTGGAGGGAAGGCCGTTAAATGGAAAAAAAGCCTCCAAAATGGCCGATGGTCCTGTTCCCAGTCCGACCCCTTGGTGCTAAACGCCGCCGTGTCCGTTCTGCCCTCGAACGTTGAGCAACTTATCAAGATGTTTGGTTTTAAGCAAACATTTTGAGCGGTTTTGAGGTGTCGAATCTGCTTTTTGAGTATTTTGATGTCGCGACTTATTCTGGTAGTCATGATTGGGGGACTAACGGGTTGTTCGCGGGTCAGTGTGGGGCTTCACAACGGGACTGGCAGAGCACTTCTGGATGCAGGTCTGACCTGGAGCAATACCGAGCGTTTGGACGGCGCGGATGGACCACTTGTGGCCGGAATGGTTGCGACGTGTCCAACAGCGCCATGGCCAGTCCCAGACGAAGTACGCGTGACGTGGATCAGCGGTGACGGCGTTGGGCATGGGAAGAACATCAGCACGAGGCGTTTTGAACGTATGGAATATCTTGTCTTCAGCATTCGGCCGGACGGCGAGGTTCGCGTCGCGAATCTGCCCAAATGGAGCGAGGTTGACGAGATGCGGCTTGAGAAAGCCTGGTCGGCAGAGTTCGTGAGAGAGTAGCCGACCTTATCTTCGGTTTGTGTCAACAAAGGATTGGGGTTGGCGTAAAGGGATCAGAGCCCCGGCATGCACATCAAGAGACCTTGCGCTGCGGGCTGTCTCACTTGGCGAAAGAGACATTTATGCGGCCCACTGCGATCGGCCGAATCAGTCGCCGATCCTCGATTAAATCGAAGGTCAACTCTGCCATTGTCCTGTTTGGGATAATCTGCGTATCGACGGCCTTTGCGCAGGATGCGCCTCGATCGCGGGCGACGGAACTGATCAAGAATCGACAGTACAACGATGCCATTCGCGTGCTGAAGGAGGAGGTTCAGGGCAAGCCGGAGGAGCAGTGCGGAAAGCAGTTTCTAATGTTGGGGGAATGCAATTATCTCAATCGAAATTACGAGAGCGCTAAAGATTTCTATGCAAAGGCCTCAAAGAATCTAGGCGAGGGCGCGGATAAGATCGTCGCGGAGTATCGGCTGGGATGTTCGGCCTATCGATTGAAAGATCCAGCGGGGGCACTGCAATTAATCGACGCTTTCGTAGCGAAGCATCCGGCCGACGCACACGTGGGGAAACTGCTTGTCTTCAAGATGGGCATCCGGGGCGGCGATGGTAAAGACGCGCAGAAGGACATGGAGACGCTGCACGATCGCGTGTACGCGGATATCAAGAAGTATGACTACGCGACAGGGATGGAAGCAGATGAACTTCTGTGTGATTTCTATCGCACGATCGGGCAGGATGATAAGGCGCAGGGTGTCTATGCGAAGATTGTCCACAACTTCCGGCAGGTGATTGCGGATCTGGAGCGCGACAAACAGCCGATTCCGGCGGGTTTCGAGAAGGCGCACGATAACGCGGCGCTGCAACTCGGGATGATCTGTCTTGAGAAGAAACAGCCGCAGGACGCGGTGAAGTGGCTTGAAAATGTGCGGTATGACGCGGAGATGAAGCTGAAGGCGAAGCTGCTTTTGGCCAAGGCGGCGTATGAGCGGCAGGACTATTCGGCTGCCGCGGCTTACTTGTCGGAGAAGGGATTTCTGGATGGTGTGGCGGAAGGGCCGGTTAAATCGGATATGTATCTGATGCTTGGCCTCTGCGAGAAAGCCAAGGCCGACTGGAAGCCGGACACGGTTCAGAAATATCTCAGCAAGGTGTCGCCGGATACGCGGGGATATTTTCAGGCACAGTCGGTGCTTGGTGACGCATATCGCGAGAAGGGGTTGTTGGACGATGCGAACAAGGCTTATGTGAAGGCGCTCCAATCGGCGGATTATGCTCCGACCGCATTGTTCTACATCGGAAGCATGTACATCGAGCAGGGGGGAAAAGCGGACGCGGCGCATAGCAACGAGTTTTATCGCAAGGCGGCCGATCCGCTGGGGCAACTGCTGACGAAGTATCCACTGTCGAGTTATGCAAAGCAGGCGAAGGAGAAGGCCGAGTTTCTTGCCAACAAGGGGATCATGGTGGCGGCGGGCGGGAGTGGGGATGACATGCGAAAGGGGTGGGAGAAGACGGCGTTGGACAAGAAAGGGACGATGGAGGCGGCGCAGGCGCTGATCAGCCTTGCTCGATTTCATTCGACGACGGTAGTGGATCAGAAAACCAAGACGGTGACACGGCCCGCAAACTATATGGCAAGTGCGGCAGCGTGTGATCAACTGTTGGATGAGAAGCTTTATAGCGGCGTCGGATTTTCAGGCGATGCCTGGAAGGCTTTGCGAGCCGAGGCGCTTTATGAACGTGGACTGTGCGAGCTGGCGAGCATCGGCAAGAGTGGCGACAACCCGGCACTGCTGGTGAAGGGCGCGACGGCCGAGAAGGCAGAGGAGTTTCTGTCGACGGCCAAAAAGAGCATCGATCCCAAGCAACTGGACATGGTCAAGGGGATCGAGCTGGGATTGCTGGAAGCGATGTTCAAATCGGAGAAGAAAGAGACGAAAGAAGCGGCTGAGAAGCGGTTCGCGGAGCTGGAAGGGGATTATGGAACCGACCCCCGATTTCAGAAATTGAGTCTTGGCCTGGCCGAATGGTATGTGGAACAGGGGAAGTGGGTGGATGGGGCCAAGCAGTACATTGGCGTGGCGGAGCGTGGCCGGGATTTGTCGGACGATGATCGACTGCGGCTTCTGCACATGGGCGGGAGCTTGTATACGAAGGCGGGATATGAGGCGCAGCAGAAGGCAGGACAGGGTGCGTACGCGATCTACATCTATCCGAAAGAGACGATTGATGTGGGCGATTCGGTTCTGAAGACGCATGTGCCTTTTTCAAAGACGATTGAGATGAAATGGGGACGGGATGGGATATCGGCACGGGATGCGCTGCTGCGGGTTTCCACTGTGTCGAAGATTCCGTTTGTGTGGTCTACGGCGAAGGGGCCGAACACAATCAATGCCTGGCTTGCGGATAAAAAGGTGAGCCTGAAGGACGGGAAGTACACCATTGAGCAGGCGCTGTCGGTGATCTTTGATCCGCAGTTTCATCGGTTTGTGCTGGATATTGGGTTGACGGATGGGAAGCCGACGATTGAGGCATCAGCATCGGACAAGGATGATCCTGACGCGGCCGACAGGCAGTTGATCGAGATCTATGACGTGCGGACGGCGGGATTACGCTACAAGCCGCTGGGCCAGAATTACGGAAACTGGAAGGGTGTGCATGCGAAGACTGCGATCCTGTACAACGTGATCCAACGCTTGGAGGAACTGACGAAGACACGGGTGCTTTGGGCGGAGGACGTCGAGAAACAGGAAAAGCTGGCATTTGAGTACAAGAAAGCGCCAGGGTTTGGCGATGGCGAAGATGTGTCTTGTGCGCGCGTGCTGGCGGGAGCGTTGGAACCGCTCGGGTTGCGGTTCAAGGTGATCCGACGCGAGGTGGCGACCGAGTATTACGAGGCCGCGAAGGACGCGTTTAACAAGGTGCGGAAGATCGATCCGCGCAGCAAGTATGGCGAGCGGGCCTTATTCACGGTTGCGCTGAATTATTACAACCAGCGCGACTATGTGAAAATGAAGACGGTGCTGAAGGAGTATCTGAAAGTCTTTGACAGCCCGTCGAACGAGTTCTATCAGCAGGCGTGCTTTTGGGTGGGGTGGGCATTTGAAAATGAGAAGAAGTATCGGGAGGCTGTGAATTATTATGCGCGGTCGGCCGAAGAGCGGCTGGTGATTTACAAGCCGAAGGAGGGAGACAAGCCACTCTCGAAGGAGGAATTGAAGCGTCGGCTCTCATCGGAAACACTTTACACGTTGTCAGAGCCGGTCGCAGGGACGATTGAAGGATTGACGCTGGAAAAGTTTGCGGACTTCATCCGCCTCAATACACACGTTGGGGTCGTGGTGGATGCGGCCGGAGCGGAGGGAACGATCGATCGTGCAGCGTTCAAGAACGTTCCGGGGATTGACGTTCTATTCGACGGGGTAGCCTCCGCCGGTTTGGGGATTCGCATTGAGAACGTCAATAAGGAGTACGCGGAGAAGGCCTATTTCCGGCAGGCGGTGGCGTTTAAGAAAGATGAAATGATGGAGCAGGCCCTGGAGAGCTGCAACCTGCTGCTGGAGCGGTATCCGAACAGTTCGCGCCGGCGCGATGCGACGAAGGTGATGCTGGGCATCTACAAGGGCTTGAAGGATTACGGGAGTGTGCAGGCGAAATTGGCGGAGCTTGAAAAGACGGCGCAGGACGCAGTTGAGAAGCGTGAGTTAAAGATCGAGTCGGCTTCGATCCGGTATGACCTGGCCGACTACGTCAAGGCCGCGGACGTGTACAAAGTGTTGCTCGAGAGTTCGGTGGAGGCGAAGGAGAAGCTCGCCATACGCGACGGATACGCGCGTTCGCTGTATCGAGCGGGAAAGACTGCAGAGGCACTGGAACAGTATGAGGCAATGTCCAAAGAGGACGCCGAACCAATGGGCCGGTTTGTGGATAGCCTGATGGCGTTCCATTTGAAGTTTGTGCTTGGCAAAGCGATTGAGCGGGAACTGCCAGACGAGGCGCAGCAATTCATCCTTGCTTATGAAAAGCACCCGGACAGCGAGATCAATAACGTTTCCACGGAGGAAGCCGCGAAGGCGACGTGGGTTTATTATGTGTCGGGATTAATCGACTTGAAGAAAGATCGGACATCCGCGGCGATCACCAAGTTTACCGCGGCGGCGCATTCGCCGGACGATGCGCTGGCGGGCGAGGCGCTTTACCAGCGGGCCATGGTGTTTGTACGGGCGAAGGACTTCGCCCAGGCACAGGAGTATTTGTCAGATCTGGTGGTCGTCTCACATTCGTCTGAGACGGCGGTACGCGCGACCTATCAACTCGGGGTTTGCCTGCAGGAGTTGAACAAGCCGCAGAAAGCCCTGGCGTATTTTGAGCAGGTTGTGAAGCGATATCCTGGCTCGCCTTTCGCGGAACTGGCGGCGAAGAATTCGTTGTATCAATCTGCGCACGTCCAAGGCCCGGCTACCCAGCGACAGAAGCAGGATTGACCCATGGCAAAGAGAGTTATATCGCTGCTGTTTCTGCTGGCTGCGACGGCCATTTGTCGGGCTGCCGCCACGCCGGAGGACAGCCTGCGGGAGGCACAAGACCTCGAGCGGGCTGGCAGCGTGCAGAAGGCCGCCGCCGTTTACGAAGCCTTCTTAACGAAGTATCCCGATCACGCCCAGATTGTGGAAGTGCACTATCGCCTGTCAAAGGCCTACGACGCGCTGGGGCTGGTGGATCAGACGGTTGCGCAGTTGAAGGCGGTGACGGAGTCGGACAAGAAACAATTCAAGAATCGCCCGGATGCGTTTTACACGCTCGGAAAGCTGTACGCGGCGGACAAGAAATACGATCTGGCGACATCTGCCTTCGAGAAGATGCTGAGCGAGGGGGCAGGGCTCTATGAAGAAGAGGTGCTGAATCTCTGCGGCGGATATTACGCGATGCAGCAAAAGTATCAGGAGGCGGCGGCCAAGTTCAACATCCTGAAACGGCGGCCGGATTCCACGCTTGCGGAAGGGGCGGCTTCGAAACTGACACTGTTGTGGTTGAAGGCCGAGAAGATGGATCTGGCGTTGGACGCGCTGCAGGATGTTGTGCAGCGTTTTCCCAAAAGCAAACAGATTCCGGAGCTGTTGCTGCGAACGGCGGACGCGTATCGCACGCAGAAGAATTACGAGAAGACGATTTCGCTTTGCGAGCAGTTGCGAGCCGGATATGCGCAGGAGCCCGAGGCGCTGGCGGCCAACTACATTCTCGGCTTGGTCTACCGCGATAAGAAGGACTATCAAAAGGCGGCCGACGCACTGGACGCGGTGGGGAGGAACAAGGACTTTCAGAATCGCGGCGTGGCGGCGGAGTCGCTGCTGCAGTCGGCGGATGTTTACTTCACGCAGTTAAACGATCTGCCCAAGGCGATGGAGCGCTACGACGAAGCCGCCAAGATGGCCAGAGATTCGGATTCGGAGCGGAAGTCGGACATCCTGCAGCAGTGTTACTTTCGGCTCGGCGAATACAACTACACGCAGAAGAAATGGAGTTTGGCGCTGGAGTATTATTCGCTCCTGCGGGCTCAAAATCCGAAGATCAATGTGCTTGGACGAATTCTTTCCTGCGAGGCGCAGCTAGGCGAAGCGGACGCCGTGCCGAGTGTTAGCGACGCCGACGTGAAAACGCTCGACGAGAAGATCAAGGCAAATCCGGGAACGTCGATTGCGGCCGAGGCGGAAGTGTTTCTGGCGGATCGGAAGTTGACGGAGGCGACGAAGAAGCAGGCCGGGTATGGGGCGATTGCCGACACGTATGAGAAGATCGCTGCCAAGTATCCCAGGGATGTTCTGGCGAAGGAGCGACTGGATGCTTACATCCAACTCCAGATCGGAATCTGCCGGGCAGCAGGGGCGGCGGTGGACGATTGGAAGAAGGCGGCGACGGCGTTTCAGAAGGTGCGGGAGATCGATTCAACGGACGCCAACCCGTACAAGATTCCAGCACTGGAGAACCTGGCGCAGGTCGCGGAGCGGGCGGGGGACAAGCCGCTATCGATCAGTGCATACAACGAGTTGTTTTCGATCTCGAAGAAGAATCTGGACGAGCACAAGGAAGACAAGGCGGTCGAGAAGAAAACGCTTGAGTACATGAAGAGCCTTGTCACGCGGTCGGACACGGCGGCGATGATGGACAACTCCATCCAGCTGACCAAGAAGATGATCGAAGAGCGCGGACCGCTTTCAGATCTGTCCCGCGAGTCGCGATTCTATCTTGGTGAATTGTATTACCTGAAGAAGGACTACTCGAACGCGGCGAAGACATTTAAAGAGTTCATCCAGATTTATGGGCCGAAGCAGAATGGGGACGGGGATCTTGCCGAGGGCGCTTGGAAGCCCAATCCGGTGGATGAAAAGGCCGGACAGATCTTTGAGGCCGCGGTTCAGGTGGCGCATGCGTGGTACATGCAGGGGCACGATCAGAACATG
>JBBRHH010000095.1:0-14171 GCA_038222915.1 Tepidisphaerales bacterium | reverse complement strand
CGGCGCGCAGGCGTTCGAGCGCCTCGCGGCCATTCGATGCGGTTTCAACTTGGTGGCCAGCCTCGCGCAACGCGTGCTGCAGCACCAGCAGGGCGATCTCGTCATCATCAACAATCAGCACATTCATCAATCACCCGAATTCAAAACCGCTTTCGAACCTGAAGTCATTTGCTGCCTGATCAAAGCCGCATGCGCCGCACACCGGTCCACTTCCAGTCGAAGTTGTCCGACACATTCCGCCGCGAGGCTGATCTCGCTGTTTCGACCAATTTCCTCAAGCCGTGCCGCAGCCGATCGCAAACCGTCGGCGGCAAAAAGACCTGCCGTGCCTTTAATCGAATGCGAGACCCGTGCCAGGCCGGCCAGATCGTTCGACAGCAGACAGCTATCCAGTTGCTTGATAACTTCGTGCGCCTGTTTTTCGAACTTTTCAAGCACGATGGCCGCGAGCGCAGCTTTGCCCGTACAGCGTTCCATCACCGCACTAGCCTGGAACGGGACAACCTCCGCGCCTGCCAGTGTTATCGACTGATCCACGGCCTCAGTTTGGGGCGGCACGATATCGACATGGGTCGGTAGATGAGCCGCGATAGTCTCCAGCAACTGCCGCGCGTTGAACGGTTTTCCGCAGTGACCCGTCATTCCCGCCCGGAGGCAGTGCTGGCGATCTGACTCGCTCGCATTCGCTGTCAGCGCGATTATCGGAATCGACTTTAGCGCTTCGCCCGATTGCTCTGCACGCTCCTGCTCGATCCTGCGTATCTCGTGAGTCGCCTCCAGGCCATCCATTCCCGGCATCTGACAGTCCATGAGGATGAGATCGTACTTACACTTCTGAATCGCGCTAACGGCGCTGAGTCCATCGGTCACGACGTCAAATGCATATCCGGCGTCGCTCAGCAGTTCCGACGCCACGATCTGGTTCACTTCCTGATCTTCAGCAAGAAGGAGTCGGAATGGCTTTCTGGTTAAAGCGGGGGCAGCAGGCTCATCTTGCGCGACGCTGATAGGCGCAACCGCTGGATCGAGCGCGCTCGCGATCGCGTCCAGAAGCTCTTGCCGCCGGATTGGCCTGTGAAGAGTGCCGTTACTGTCCTCGTTCTGCGAGCGCGACATCGGCAGCAGGACTACTCCATCGACAAGCCCGCCTGATTCCAAACCAGCGCGGAACTGCGTCACGGACATGCCTGATAGGCGATCGCTGATCAGGATAACTGTGCGTCCGGCCGATGCGTGCGCCGCACGCAGCGTCGCCAGCGCAGCGCCGCCACTTGAAGCGATTTGGACATGCATTCCCGCCGCGCCAAGATACTGCTGAATGACAAGCTGTATGCACAAGCTGTCATCGACAATTAAAACTGCTTTGCCGCTTAGGATCGGGCGAACCGTTGCGGTGGAAGAATTAGCCTGCGCCGCTGCGAACGCGATCGCAAAGCTGAATGTTGAGCCATTGCCCGGCGAGCTTTCGACGTTGATCGCGCCGCCCATCAATTCAACCAGTTGTTTGCAGATGGCAAGGCCGAGGCCTGTGCCGCCAAACCGGCGCGTCGTTGACGCATCGACCTGCGAAAACGATTTGAAAAGCCGGTCGAGCCGATCGGCCGGAATTCCGAGGCCAGTATCACGTACGGAGAATCGGACGGATGACAACCCTGGCTGGTTTACAGTCTCAACTTCCACAAACACGCTTCCAGTCTGAGTGAACTTCACAGCGTTGCTGATGAGGTTCAGAAGAATCTGGCGAACGCGCGTGGCGTCGCCGCGCACCATCGCCGGAACGTCGGGATGAATCAGGCTGGCGATTTCCAAGCCCTTCGCGAACGCCTTTTCGGCCATAAGCTCGACAACATCTTCGACCAGAGCGGACAAATCAAAGTCGATCACTTCCAGTTCCAGCTTGCCGGACTCGATCTTGGAGAAGTCGAGAATGTCATTGATGAGGGTGGTGAGCACTTCCGCCGACGACTTGACCAGGCCCACGTAGCGGCGTTGCCGCTCGTTGAGGCCGGTGCGAAGCAGAAGCTCTGACATACCGATCACGCCGTGAAGCGGCGTGCGGATTTCATGGCTCATATTGGCGAGAAACTGCCCCTTCGCCCTATTCGCCGCCTGGGACTCTTCGACGAGCGCCGTGAGTTCGCGTTGTCGCCGAAGACCGGCGACCATGTCGTTGAACGCAATGGCCAGCTCGCCCAGTTCGTCGTGTCGTTTAACCGGCAGCGCGATGCCAAGATCTCCCGCGGCGACGCTTCGAGCTCCACGGACGATGTCGCGGACTGGGCGCGTAACGGCGCCGCTGAGAACGAAGCTGATCACGAGTGCGACAAGCAGGCCGCCGAACATGATCACCGTGAGACTCTCCCAAACCGTCTGCTGCACGTCGTTGGCGGGGGCGGTGTTGCTCTGAACGAGCATGGCGCCCACGCGAACGCCTGAACAGGCGTCAGAGAGCGGCTCGAGGGACGAGCGATAGGTCTTGTCGCGGAGGCGAAGGTTAAAGGGCGTGACGTATGGCCAGTTGCTCTTGTCGAAGACTGCGGTCAGCTCCGCCCGCTGCGCCGGCGGAAGGCTGGACGCGAGGGCTTTTCCTTCCGCGAGGAAGGTGATATCGCAGTCGTGGCTGCGTCCGAGCGTGGACGCGATCGCATCACTCATGGGCACCGCCATGATGAGCGCCCCGTCGATCTGCGACGCCTGGTCATCATCCGCAGAATCGAAAACCAGCGGCAGACCCACCACCTGGTAGATGCGACCCTGATAAACCCAAAGGCCGTTTTCACCTTTTTGGACAGCGGCGGGATTGGCCTTGAACAGTCGCTTCACCATCGCCTGGGCCTGCGTTGATCCGACGATGTACTCGCGCAGATCAGGGAGTGACGACCACGGTGATCCATTGTTTTGCGCGATCAACGTGCCGTGCCCATCGATGACGCAAATGAAGCTGACATCAACCAGCTTGCGAAGGCTATCGAGCCTCTCCTGCAGGCTCGCGAGGTTTTCAGGAGCGATCTCGTAATTCTGTTCGGCGATCAGCGCTCGAAGCTCCGGGATGCTCATAACCAGCGCACCGGCCTGGCGCATGCGGCTCAGGCGCTCGTTCTGAATGCTCGCAAGACTTTGCCCGGTCCCGGCGAAACCCGCGTTGGCGACGCGGTCGAAGCTGGTTCGCAACATGCGTTGCAACGGCCAGACGACGCCGCCGACCGGCACGAGCACCGTCGTCGCCCAGATGATGAATAGCTTCGTACGAAACCGCATGATGAGTCGATTAATGTTCCGGTTTCGCGGGGGGCGGAGCGGGATGACTCTCTTCAACCACCGGCAGATCGAGCCTCTCTCGCTTGATTCCGAGCCCTCGCTCGACGCCGTATGCGGCGCGGCGTTCGGGTGGATCGTTGGCGAGGATGCTGCGGCGGCTCTCCTCCAGCGCAAACGAGATATCGGCGTCGGACGACACGGCGACATCAAACGGCTTGCGCTGTTCTTCACACCGTTCGTGCCACGCGACAAGCTCGTAATGACCTGCCGGAAGGCCGGTGATCTGGAACTTTCCATCCGCGTCGGCTCGGGCAGAATAATGGTTGGGCGTTACAAAGATGATCGCGCGCATATTCGGATGCACGTTGCAGAACAGTTGGACAATGCCGAGCTTGTCGAACTGGCGGGACTTCGACACGCCGTACGGATAGCGATCCAGGTCAAAGGCCGGGGCGGCCTTTGAGCGGCTGAAGACGTTGTGATCGAAATGGTCCCAGTTGGGAAATTCCACGTCCGTTCCCCGCGATACGACAGTAAAGTTGGGCACGAACGTCTTGTTGTGCTGGCTGACCACAGGGCGGCCCGACGGAAGTGGAAGCGCATCGAGTTCCGGGTTGGACGCGACATAAACCACCACACGCGTCAAATCCGGTTTCTGAATATCGAGCCCGGCGGCGATGGTAACCTGACCGTGGATCGTGCCGTTGGCAGGTACGGTCGCGGGTTTCGTGGCAGGCGATTGTTTTGCGATCTGCGGCGCAGGCTCTTCGGCAGTGGCCAACAGTGCCGCCATTGCGAAGGCGAGGAGTGCGGGAGGTAAAATCGTAAATCGCATGGAAGGCCTCAACAGTTAATAGCCCATCGCCAGGTGAACGGAGACACTGTTGCTGTCTCCGGTGACGGTGCCGTGGTCGTGGCGGTATTCGCCGCGTACCTCGATGTACTTGTTAATCCGATATCCAACGCCGCCACTGATTTCGTGCAGTCGCTGATATTCCCCGGAGACGAGCCAGTCGCGATCGTCGAGATAGCTGAAGCGGGCGAAGACGCCCAGGCGATCGGTGATATCAAAGTGAGCGAGCGCCATCGCGCCCCACCATCCCCAGCTTGCTTCGGAAACGCTCGTCGAGCCGACCAGATATTCGGCCGCCAGCATCAGGTCAGGCCGCGGCTGCCAGATCGCCTTGGCGTCCATGAAGTAGAGCGTGCCCCCGCGCTCGGCATAAAGGTTTGGCCCCTGCCAGTTTTCCACCACATCGGACGATCCGTATTCTCCGCCCTTGAACGGCGCTCGGAGCGGCCGCCCTTCATACAGCACCATGCCCGGCCCCACCCAGTTGGTCACCGCCAGCGTCAGAGCGTTGTTCGGGCGATACTCGACCGTCATGCCGAAAGACGGAGGCTGGTCGAAGTTGTACGCCCCCTGAAAATCTGCGGTGATGAATGGCCGAAGGGTGATGCCGGTGTTTCCGATCGGTTGCGTGATCATCACGCCGATCAAGTCCTGCGGTTGCGCGGCAAACAGCAGGCTGGTGGTGCCGTTGGTCCGATTCCAGAAATCCCGGGCTTCGACGCCAAAGTTGGCGTTGAATTTCCCGACGGTCAGGAGCGTCTGTGACTTCTCCGAGAGAAGAAAGGAGATGAAGCCCTGTTCCAGCTCCACGCGCCGCTCGCCATTGGCGTCGATGAAGTTGCCTTCGAAGGACGTCGCGACGCGCCGCCCGAAGGTCTTGGTGACATCCAGCGAGAGTTGCAGGTCGTAAATATTGTTGTCGCTGCTCTGGTCGTTGTGGAGGTACGACATCCATAGCCAGGCATCCACATCCAGCCCTTCCGCGACGGCCGGCGGCAGCTTGCTCAACAGCTCTTCTTTCAGTGTTTCCGGCGGCGGGACGTCGCTCGAATTGACCGTCGCCGCCTTGGTATCCAGATCCGCCGGCGCAGCCACGGCATAGACGCAAAGTCCAAGCAGGCAGGGAAGTGCGGCTCTATAGAGCGGGAGAGGCATCATCGCTGTTAATCGGCGGCAATTGCTCGCGAAATAACAGCTATGCCGATTAGCTGATGTGTCGTTCACTGGGCTACTGGCCGCCGTCGTGCGGGTTGCGGCAGGGGTGGCCTTGCCTATTATCTGCGATCAACCATTCCGCGCATGACGTTATCGGCGGCAGTCCGTATGGAAGTGTCCTACTCTCAACTCTCCTCCCAGGGGCCGGTGCGTCAAAACAACGAGGATTACATCGTTTTCTGGCAACCGTCGGACATTGACGATCGCCGCTCCCGCGGCGCGGTTGCGTTTCTCGCCGATGGCGTGGGCGGGCAGGGGGATGGAGAGGTCGCCAGCCGCCTTGCCGTCGAGACGGCCTTGGAAACGTTCCTGCAAGCGCCGCCGGCGTCAAACTCGACACAGCTATTGCGCAGCATGTTCAACAGCGCCAACCTGGCTGTCTATGACACCGGCATGAAGCAGATCCAGGAAGGCCAGGGGCGGATGGCGACGACACTCACCATCACCATTTTTCGCAATACGGAGATCGCCATCGGCCACGTCGGCGATTGCCGCGTCTATCTGGTTTCGCAGGGCCGCATCCGGCGCATCACCTACGACCATTCGTACGCCGGGATGCAGTTGAAGATGGGACTGATCACGGCCGAGGAGGCCAACCAGAGTGAAAACAGGTCCGTCCTGACCCGCACGATCGGCCACGAGCCGCTGGTGCGGATGGACTATTACGCAATCCCGGTCACGCGCGGTGATCGCGTGATGCAATGCAGCGATGGGTTGTATTGCTGCTTGTCCGAAGGAGAGATCTACGATCTTGTTTCGAAACTACCCGCGGCCGATGCGTGCCGCGAACTGACCGCGCTGGCCGAAAAACGTGGCACGGAAGACAACCTCTCCTGCCAGGTGATTCACGTGGACAAGACCGAACGGCCCGGCTACTACCGCGGCGTTCCCTTCTACCAGGACACCCCTGACCCTCCGGACAAATCTATGAGTAGCGAACCCGAGCCAGGCCAATTGTTTGACGATCGTTACCAAATCACCGACATCGTCAGCCGCAGCGGCATGGCGACGATTTACAAGGCGGTCGACACCAAGTCGGGCGGCACGGTCGCGCTGAAGGTGCCGCTGATGCAGTACGAGGCCGACCCGAATTTCTTCACGCGCTTTCAGCGCGAAGAGGAGATCGGCAGGCGTCTTCATCACCCGAATATCCTGCGCATCTTTCCACACGAAGAAGACGAGGCGCGCTGCCGGCCTTATATCTCGATGGAGTTTCTGGAAGGCCAGACGCTTGGACTGCTGTTGAAAAACGTCAACCCATTGCCGGAGCATGACGCGCTCAAAATCGCCAGCCGGGTCTGCGAGGCGCTGCACTACATGCACGAGCACGAGGTCATCCATCGCGATCTGAAGCCGGAGAACATCATGATCTGCAACGATGGCTCGATCCGCATCATGGATTTTGGTATCGCCAAATTGGAAGGAATGCGCCGGCTCACCTTCGGCGGATTCACGCCGGCAATGGGAACGCCGGATTACATTGCCCCGGAGCAGGTGAAGGGCAAGCGCGGCGACGGCCGAACCGATATCTACAGCCTTGGGGCGCTGCTCTACGAAATGGTGACCGGCGTGCCGCCGTTCGAAGGATCATCGCCGTTCGTGATCATGAATGCACGGCTGACCGGCGATCCAACCGCGCCGCGCAAGCGCAATCCTAAGATTTCGCCGCAGGTTGAAGAGATTATCCTGCACGCCATGGAGCGCAGCCCGATCGATCGCTATCCCAATGCGAAGGTGATGAAGGAAGAACTGGATCATCCGGAGACCGTGCAGATGACGGGTCGAGCGGATCGGCTGCAGGCGCCCACACCATGGAAAAGCGGCTGGGGCGCTCATCGCCTGACTATCCTGGCGATCGCGCTCCCTATCGTCGCCATCGCCATTTTTTGGCTTATTACCCATCTGCATATCAGTTTGAAAAATTAATCGCCCGCATTCAAGCCCATTTTGAACCGGCCGGCCCCTCGAATCGTGGTATAATCAAGCTACTGCAACGCTTGATGCAATTCCGCAGACGAGGCGCGTATGCCCCAACAGTTCAATCGACAACCGACGGCCAAAGCGTTCACGCTCGTGGAGCTCATGGTTGTGATTGGAATAATTGCGCTGCTGATGTCGTTCCTGCTCCCGATGATCAGCCGCGCCCGCGATTCTGCCAACACAACGGCATGTCTTGGCAACATGCATCAGATTGGCCTGGCGATGATCATGTATGCGGGCGACAACGACGGGCAGGTTCCGTACGTCAAACCTTTGCTGCATCAAAGCGGCACCTACGGCGCGTACGGCATTGGCGGTGGACCCGCGCCCGGCCTGGGCGACGGCAAAGGCGGCGCGATCACCTATGACAATCCGACCGCGCCCAATCTGATCCCCGCGCCACAAAATCGCCCACTCAACAAATACATGAGCCCGACGATCTACGACGATGTCATCGCCGGGCAACCATACAAAGGCGTCTATCACTACGAAATCTGGAAATGCCCGTCCGATCAGGGCGAAGGAATTTCACAGTACTATCCCAAGAGCGACATTCTCCCCACGCTTTGGGAGGTAATGGGCACAAGTTATCTCTTCAACGATTACAACTATTCGTTCGAGTTTGCCGCCGACAAGCCGGACTACGTCGACTGCATGTGGAATCGAAAGAAGATTTCCCGGATTACCCAGTCTTCGCGCGTCATCGCTTTTTACGAGCCTCCGGCAAAGCCGATCATGTATGGCACCTCGAGCGGCGTCCTGTTTCGATGGCACAACACGTCCAGCCAGAGCGGTTCATACGACTTCAAGAACCCGGGCACGGCGGGATTCGTCTCGAACATCATCTTTTTTGACGGCCACGCCGATTCCGTCGATTTCACGGCCGCGCTGAAGCGAACCGCGACCGGGTCCGTGACTGGGTTCAGTGAGCGAGCCACATCCGCATATGCGTGGTACATTGCTCAGTAATACTGCTCAACTGTAGAATTTTGCTCACCTGTCCGGGCGGTAATGTGTCTACAATGACAAGCTTGGTGAACTGTCCGACGGTCTGGCGTAAGGATGGCTTCATTATTGCAATAATCTCAGGTGGAGGTCGTCATGAATTCGCGAAAAATCGCAGTGGTCCTTTCGATGCTCGGCCTGAGCGTTGCGACAGCTACTTGGGCCGCGCCACCAGCCAATGATTACGATCGATATTCCAACGACGCCGATCGATTCGGCACACGATCCACAGAGCCAAGCGGCGGCGGGTCCGCACCGTTTGACGAACGACAAGTTGCCGTTGCCAACGCTCGCTGGGCCGCCACCAAAGAGATCTACAGTCGCACGGATGTGATCCTCAACGCGCTCCCGGTCCAGTTACGCAAGGCGTTTGAAACATCGACCGAATACAAAACCGCCGCCAACGAACTTGCGGCCGCGCAGCATGCCATCGACGCCGTCCAACAGCCGGCCATGGATAAGCTTCTGACCAACGATGAATATCGTGACAACAAAAGCCACTACGATCGCATCGCCAAGATCCTCGCGGCCGGTCACATGTCCCAGAAGGAAGTGACGCAGTTGTCCGAACAGAAGCTGGAGTATGGCCTGCGGATGCACCGAATGGAGGCCGACGCGCTGGCCGGCGACCCGGCCGTCAAACAAGCCCGCACGAACCTGCAGGAGGCGACTGCGAAGGTGCAGACGATGCGGGACAATTTCGAAACAAGTGTTCGTACGAATCCGGAGTTCGTCGCCGTCCGAAAGGCCTGGGCCGACGCGCGCGTCGATTACGCCGCCGCGTCCGGGTACCTCGACGGCCTTGTCGCCGCCCGGATCGATGCGCTCAATGCGTTCTACGCCCAGCAGTACTACAGCAGCGTTGGCAACGTTTCATCGCCCTATTATGTCGGCCCGTACAACTACGGTGGCTATAACTACGGCCGTTGAAGTTTCGTGATTTCTTCACTTACGCGCGTCAGAACGCCCGTCCAATCTCCGCGTCGCTGTTGCCGAAACAGGCGCATGCTCGGATACCACGGGGTATCTGATCGCTCCAGCATCCATCGAAAATCAGGAGCGAAGGCGAGCAGCGTCCAGACCGGCCTGCCCAGTGCTCCAGCCAAATGCGCCACCGCTGTATCCACCGTGATGACCAAATCGAGATTGGCAATGAGCGCGGCCGAGTCCGTAAAGTCGTTCAGTTCATCGGAGTAATCAAACAACGACAGCCCATCCGGCGGACTCTTGGCTTGCACAGCCGGCTCGCCCTTTTGCAGGCTGTACCATTGAACGCCCTTGATCGCCGCCAGCGACGCAAATGCGTTAAGTGAGCACGAACGGGTCCGATCGTTCTTGTGACCCGGACTCCCGGCCCACACGAGCCCCACCCGAAGCGCCGATCCATTCAACTTCAGTCGACTTCGCCACATCGCAGCGCGATCCGGATCGGTCGCCAGATAAGGAACATGTGCTGGAACGCTCTCCAACGTCGTTCCGAAAATCCGCGGAAGACTCATCAGCGAAAGATGAACGTCAAAATCCGGCAGCGCCTCGCTCCGCCCAACAACTCCTGACACGTCCGGCATCGTGGAGAGAATCGACTTGAGCGGCGGCTGGCATTCGATCACCACCCGGCCGCCGCGCTCCGCGATGAGCGGCGCATATCGCACAAACTGCAGCGTATCGCCCAGACCCTGCTCCGCATGCAGCAGAATCGTCTTCCCGGCCAAGTCACCACCATCCCATTCAGGCTGGGAAAAATCGCGTGGCTGCACGGAACGGTCGCCCATCTTCCAGCGCCACTCGTATCCCTGCCAACCCTCCAGAAACTCCCCCTTCAGCAGCAGCGTAACGGCGCGATTCCAACGGGCATCGGCATAGTTCGACCGCGAAGCGATCGCCTTGTCGAACGAGGCGATCGCTTCGTCCACCCGCAACAATTCCTGGTACGCCGTGGCCAGATTGTTGTGCGCCTCGGCGTAATTTGGGTTCACCGCCAGCGCCTTGAGATAAAATTCAATCGATTCGTCGATCTTCCCCTGATCCTTCAGCGGGTTCCCCATGTTGCTGAGTGCTTCAACGTAATTGGGTCGCAGCTCGATCGCGCGGCCATATGCGGCGATCGACTCATCAAATCGACCCTGCTTCCGAAGTGCGACGCCCAGATTGTTGTGCGCATCCGCAAGATTCGGCGCGAGTTCAATCGCCTTCTTAAGCTGCACCATTGCCTCGTCATATCGGCCAAGCCGATTGAACGTCGAGCCCATGTTGCTATATGCAATCGCGCAATTCGGATCGATCCGGATCGCCTCGCGAAAAGCGTGCATCGCATCTTTCATCTTCCCCGCATCCCTGCACACATTGCCCAGGCTGCTCCACGCCTCCGCGAACGCCGGGTTCCACTCAATCGCCTTACGATAAGCATCGGCGGCCTCGCCGAGCTGCCCGGACACATGCAGCGAACTTCCGAGATTGGCGTATGCCTCCGAAAAGCGCGGCCGCAGTGCGATCGCGCGGCGATGGCACGCGATCGCCTCGGTGAGCCGGCTTTGAAGCTGATAGATCGTTCCGAGATTCGCATGAGCTTCGGCCATCTTCGCGTCGCAGGCAATCGCTTTCGAAAAACATTCGCCGGCCGGCGCAAGCTTCCATTGATCCTTCAATACCGAGCCTAAATTGTTCCATGCCGCGGCGCTGGATGGACTGAGCTCGATCGATTTCTGATAGACAACGACGGCTTCGTCCAGCCTCCCGAGACCATGAAGCGTTCCACCCAAATTGAAATGAGCCGGAAAGAACGACGGCCGAATCGCAATCGACTTCCGAAACGCCCGAATTGCATCGTCCATCCGCCCGATGGCCCGCAGCGCCGTGCCAAGATTGGCGTGCGCATCCGCATAGTCCGGCTTCAACCGAACCGCCTGCTCATACGCCCCGGCCGCTTCCGCAAACCGGTTGGATGCGTGCAACGCCGTTCCAAGATTCCCATGAAATTCGGCCGATTTCGGGTTGATCGCGATCGCCTGGCGAATCAGATCCACCGCACTGTCATTTCGCCCCACCTGGTGCGCCACAACTCCCAATAGATGCAGCGCATCCACATGGCGCGGCTGTTGCTTGAGAATTTCGCGATATATGGCCTCGGCCTGTGCAAGCCGGCCGGCCTGATGATGCCCGATCGCAAGGCCGATGGCGTTTTCTGATGCAGTGAGAGTCGACATGCAGTGTATATCGTTCCAGACATGCCGAAATATTGACTTACGCCACCCTCGGTGGACGACAGACTGCGTGTATGATGCGAACCGCGCGGGCCGGAATGGGTTTCATTAATGTCCTGGATACTTTTCTACACCACTCTGGGATGGCTGATCCGCTTCGCGATGGTGCCCGTCGTATTGCGCCGCCAGCTTGCTCCGGGCGCCTCAATGGCCTGGCTGGGGATCGTATCCCTGCATCCCTACATTGGACTGAGTTTATATCTCCTGGTCGGCGAAACGCGCCTGGGCCCGCGCCGCGTGGCGCGCCATAGGGAATTGGTCAGACACTTTCGAGGCGAGCGGTGGGGGGGTACTTCGCAAAACGAGTCGGCTACCGCGCCGAACCTCGACGAAAGCTATCAGCCGATGGTTCTCCAGGCCCTCAAGATCGGCTCCCTCCCCGTGGTCAGCGGCAACTGTATCGAGTTTATGACCGAGTCGGCCCAACTGGTCGACCGCCTCGTCGCGGATATCGACGCGGCCGCCCAGACCGTTCACCTTCTCTATTACATCTTCGTGGCCGATGCGACGGGTGAGCGCGTCGTCGGCGCCGTTGAACGGGCCGCTGCCCGCGGCGTGTGCTGCCGCGTCATGGCCGATGCCGTCGCCTCACGCCGATTTTTTCGTCGAGCGGGCTTGGGACCGCGACTGACCAGGGCCGGGGTTCACGTCGTCGATGCCCTCCCCGTCGCCCCCATCAGCCGCGGCCTTCCCCGTATGGACCTCCGTAACCACCGTAAGCTCGCCGTCATCGATGGTAGAATCGCCTTCATCGGCAGCCACAACCTCGTCAATCCCGATTACGGCGGCCAACGCTGCGCACCTTGGGTCGACCTGACCGGCCGCGTCACTGGACCTGTTGTCAATGAACTGGGCGTTGTATTCGCCGAAGACTGGGCCTTCGAAACGGACGAAATTCTGGAAGTCCCTGTCGCACAGGATATGGAACCCGGCAACATCCATATGCAGGTCGTCCCGACCGGACCCAGTGCACCGGGTGATACATTTCGACGCGTGCTGCTGGGCGCTGCACAATGCGCCCGCGAGCGCCTGATCCTCACCACCCCCTATTTTGTGCCTGATGAGCCCACTCTCGTTGCCTTGATGATGGCGGCCGATCGCGGCGTCGAAGTGAGCCTCATTCTCCCGGAGAAGCCCGACCATTTCTTCACCGCCTCCGCCGGTCGCGCGCATTTCTCAACCCTGTTGAATGCCGGCGTCGGGATCTTCCTTTACAAGCCCGGCCTAATTCATTCCAAAACGGTCACGGTTGACGATGCCTTCGGCATCTTCGGCTCTGCAAATCTTGATGTCCGTAGTTTTAACCTCAACTTTGAACTCAGCGTCGTCGTCTATGGAAGTGAAGTGACAGCACGTATGAGAACAATTCAAGAAACTTATCTCGCCAATTCCAGGCGCCTTGACGTTGAAACCTGGGCGCGGCGGCGGGTCATACGTCAATACGCTGACCGTGCAATAGCATTGTTGTCGCCGCTGTTATGAGACGTTGCCTGCCGTCCGCGCCTTGATCGCCATTTTTGCCGGACGTTTTTGACTGACGACGTTGGGCGCACAGTCTGGTCTCTAATCTCACTTACCATTGTTGACGATGGTGGTTTTATGAGAGCCTTCCGTCGAAAAATTCTCACTGTTCGGCGACGCGGTGTAGCGATCATTTACGTCGTGATCGCCTCCTTCACGCTCGCCGGGTTTGTTTCAATGGCTGTTGATGTAGGCCGGGCCAAGCTTGCCAAAGGGCAGTTGAGCAACGCCGCCGAAGCCGCCGCCCGCGCAGGAGCGGCGGGTCTATCCGACGGCACCTCCGTTGCAAAAGCGACGCTTGCAGCACAACAAAACTTCGCCGACGGATTTTCCGTTGTCTTGCAGCCGTCGGACATCGAAACCGGGATCTGGACCACCGCGACACATACTTTCGTGCCCACCGGCGTTTCCCCAAACGCTGTTCGCGTCACCGCACGACGGACGTCCGCCCGTGGCACCGCGATCTATACACCCTTCGCTGCCATCCTGGGCCGATCGAGTGTTGACGTCACCGCCCAATCCATTGCCGTCTATACCGCCGGCGTATCGACAGTGATCAACGTGCCGGGCAAGGGAAATCCATGGCTCGCCGGCATGCCCTCGGGCACAACCGCCAACTGGTACGACGACGCGCCCAATTCCTCGCCCACCCAGGCGACGGGGCTGAACCTCGCGGCTGGCGCGGTCTTGAATCTCGGATTCACCGGCGCAGTCAGTTATTACCCGGGTACGCAGCCTTTCGACCCGGACGGCAATCCCAGTTGGATTATTAACAACTATATCGCGGCAGGTGCCAGCGAACATGGTATCGCCGACCTGAAAGCGCCGCTGACCAGCGTGGTCGGCGTCTTCCTCAACGATAGCCAGCCCGATTCATCCCCGGCCCCGGCAGCGCTGGATTTCACCTCGGCTGCGAGCCGCGATTTTGCGACACTTTCGCCGCAGCTCAAACAACCGTTCTTCATAGGCAACGGCTACCGCGCCGACGGAACAACCCTGCAGAATTTCGTTGTCCCCCCCGGCGCAACCCGCTTTTACATCGGCGTCATGGACGGCCAGCAGTGGAGCGACAACGCCGG
>JBBRHH010000094.1:0-14206 GCA_038222915.1 Tepidisphaerales bacterium | reverse complement strand
CCCCAGTGCGAGGCAAACGAGGCAGAGAACCGAACATGCGACGGTCGCAAGCACGTGAGACGACGTAGGGCCAGTTGGTTCATGCAACGGCGTGCGGTATTCCAGTTCGATGCTCGACGTTTGCTCTTGGGAATTCATTTTGGCCTCAAATGCAACGTGGCGGTGTCAGGATTTCGGCTTGAACCCAAATGCCACCGACGAGTTCGACGCACCTCGATCCCGACCGCCTCGGCATTTCTCTTGTCTTCTGGCAGCATCATCCAACAGGTGGAGATAGCTGCTCTGATCTGTTGATCCACGCCACCGGGGCCGAACATCTCACGCATCGCATTCTTTGGAGTGCCTTCAGAGCCAACGTCTGTGCAACGCGCTCCGCTACGCGTTGCGGCTAAACGGTTGAGGGGCGTTCGGTGCCGCAGTTCCAGCAGGTTGTGAACTGGCCTTGGAGGACTTCGCTGCATTTGGGGCAGGTCCAGACAGTCGCGGAGGCGTCGGAATCGGTGCCGCCTTTTCGGAAGTCGTTGACGATTGCTTCGGCCCGGGTGACGTCTTCGTCATTGACCCAGACCGTCGGGAGGGCTTCGGAATTGGTGGCGGCTTCGCCTAAAACGCCCTGGAGGGCTCCGTCCTGGACCATGACCTCGATTTCCTCGGAGTCGATCATTCCCTTGACCAGTTCGGCTTCGGCCAGATCGCGTGCTTCGTAGACCTTCTTCATTCACCCAGCTTAAACGATATGGGGTGATTTGACATCCCCCGTCGTGACTGTAACATTGCCGGACTTCACTTTTCGGAGACGATATGTACGCGATTATTCAGGACAGTGGTACGCAGTTTCGAGTCACCAGTGGTGACACCATCGACATCGACCGCCAGCTTGGCGAAGACGATAAGACCGTGACGTTTGACCGGGTGCTGCTGATTGGCGGCGAAGGCGAAGCGAAGATCGGTGCTCCCATCGTGGCCGGGGCGACTGTTTCGGCCGAGGTGGTGCGGGCAATCAAGGGGCCGAAGGTTGACAGCATCAAGCACATCAAGCGCAAAGGCTATCACAAGAAGATCGGGCATCGCCAGAAATATACGCGGGTTCGGATCACGGCGATCAACGTCTGATTTGGGTACGCTAAAGTTGTAAACGTGCAGGAGCGGCTTAATGGCCGCTCCTGTCTCTTTTTTGGTAAGAATAAATGACAAAGGGCGATGCGTGGTGCTTCGTCCTCTGTCGTTTGGTTATGAATGGGATTTACTTCTTGAAGGTCTTCTTGAATTCGTCGAGGGCTTTCTTGAGCTGTTCTTCGATCTCGGCGGTGAGTTCCTTCTTTTCCAACAGGGCGGAGCGGACGCCGGCGAAGCTGGTGTCGACGAACTGGAGGAACTGATCCTGGAAATCGGGGACCTTGGCGACGGGGATATCGTCGAGATAGCCCTTGGTGCCGGCGTAGACGACCATGACTTCCTGTTCGACGGGCATGGGCCGGTATTGCGGCTGCTTGAGGAGTTCGACGAGGCGGGCTCCGCGATCGAGCTGCTTCTGGGTGGCTTTGTCGAGTTCGGTGCCGAGCTGGGCGAAGGCTTCGAGCTCGCGGTAGGCCGCGAGGTCGAGCTTGAGCGAGCCGGCGATTTTCTTCATGGCCTTGGTCTGGGCGTTGCCGCCGACGCGGCTGACGCTGATGCCGACGTTGATGGCTGGGCGGACGCCGGCGAAGAAGAGGTCGGGTTCGAGATAGATCTGGCCGTCGGTGATGCTGATGACGTTGGTCGGGATGTAGGCCGACACTTCGCCTTCCTGGGTTTCGATGATGGGGAGGGCGGTGAGTGAACCGCCACCTTTTTCGTCGGAGAGTTTTACGGCGCGCTCGAGGAGGCGGCTGTGAAGGTAGAAGACGTCGCCGGGATAGGCTTCGCGGCCGGGCGGGCGGCGGAGGAGGAGGGACAACTGGCGGTAGGCGGCGGCCTGCTTGGAGAGATCGTCGTAGACGACGAGGGTGGCTTCGCCCTTCCACATGAAGTATTCGGCCATGGCGCAGCCGGCGTAGGGGGCGATGTATTGGAGCGGGGCCGGGTCGGCGGCGGAGGCGATGACGACGGTTGTATACTCCATCGCGCCCGCGGCCTTGAGCGTTTCGACAATGCCAGCGACCGTCGACTCCTTGCAGCCGATGGCGACGTAGAAGCACTTCACGCCCTTGCCCTTTTGATTGATGATGGTGTCGATGGCGATGGCGGTTTTGCCGGTTTTGCGATCGCCGATGATGAGCTCGCGCTGGCCCCGGCCGATGGGGATCATGCTGTCGACGGCTTTGATGCCGGTCTGCAGTGGCTCGGTGACCGGCTTACGGTCGGCGATGCCGGGGGCGATGATGTCCATCTTGCGGGTTTCGGAGGAGGCGATGGGGCCGAGGCCGTCGAGGGGCTGGCCGAGCGGATTGACGACGCGGCCGATGACGGCCTCGCCGACGGGGACTTCGAGAAGACGGCCGGTGGACTTGACCGAATCGCCTTCTTCAATTTCGAGGTAGCTGCCGAAGATGACAGCGCCGATGGATTCTTCTTCGAGGTTGAAGACCTGGCCCATGATGCCGTTTTCGAACTCGAGCAGTTCGCCGGCCATGGCGTTGCGCAGGCCGTAGATGCGGGCGATGCCGTCACCGACTTCGATGACGGTGCCGACTTCGCTGACTTCGAGATGGTTTTCAAAACCGCGGATCTCTTCTTTTAGGACGCTGGTGATTTCCGCAACATTAATGGCCATGAGTAGCTTCTCCGAATCTTCAATTTGACTGTCAATTACTGTCCGCTGACGCTGGAAAGTTCAAAGGCGGGGTTTTTGCCCCGGGCTGATTCCAGCAGCTGCTTGCGCATCGACGCGAGCTGGGTACGAACGCTGGCGTCGAGCAGTTTGTCTTCGATTTTCAATGTGAGTCCGCCGATGAGCGATTCATCGACGACCTGGGTCAGGATGGCTTCCTTCTTCAAGGCGGCGCTGACCTGCTTTTGCACTTCCGCCAACATGCCTGCGTCGAGTTCGGTTGCGACGCGCAGCTCGACCTGGATGCGGCCGGACTGCTTATCGAGGAGCTCGCGGTAGGACTCCGCGACGCCCTCAAGCTCATTGAGGCGGTGATGATTGTTCAGAACTCCGAGAAAATTCATAAGCAACTGCGGGACCTTGCCGGCAAAGATGCGTTTGAGGCGTTCGCCACGTTCGGCGGCGCTGACCGAAGGATCGCGGAGATAAGTAGCGAAGTCGGGGCTGTCCTTCACGATCTTGACGAGGTCGCGCAGGTCGTTGCCCATCTCCTGGGCCTGCTGCTGCTCGTTGGCCAGCGCCAGAATAGACTGTGCGTACACGTGGGCGATGGCGGAGATTTGGGAGTGGGAAGCCATGGATAGTTCCTAGTTCTTGGTTCCCAGCTGTTCGAGGCTGCTGCGGACGAGGTCGCGCTGGTCGTCGGCGTTCAGGCTTCGGCGGAGGATCTTTTCGGCGATGCTGGTGGAGAGATCGGCGGCCTGTTCGTAGATCTGGTTGATGGCCTGTCGCTTGGCGGATTCGATTTCGCGGAAGGCGCGTTCCTTGCGTTCTTCGCCTTCCTGCTCGGCATCGGTGCGAATCTTGGCGGCGATCTGCTGGGCGTCGGCCTGGGCCTTTTGCAGCAGGTCGCGAACTTGATCGGCGGCGGTGGCGAGCTGGGTGTTGTAATCGCGGAGGGTCGCTTCGGCCTTGGCGTGAAGGGCCTCGGCTTCGGCGATGTCGTTGCGGATGCGCTGTTCGCGGGCTTTCAGCCCGGCCAGGACGTTTTTCCAGGCGGTCGGGTAGAGGATCGCGAGCATGATCAGGAAGATGATGATGACCCAGAGGGCCGAGACCCACTCATGCGCGTGGTGCATGGACGGCAGGAGGGTTTCCTTTTCCTTTTCGACGGCTGTACCCGCGGCCGACTCTTCCGCGCCAAAGGCGCGGACGGAAGGCACTGCGAGAAAGCTGGCGAGCACGAGGCTGAGAAACAGACGCTTCAACATGATGTATCCCGGTTCATACTGCGGGTTCTCGAATCCCGAAAAAAGCGTCGGGCGAGTTTGCGGCCCGCGCGACACTGGTTTAATGACTTCAAAAAATTGTTTACTTGAAGCTGCCGACTGCGGTGTTGCAGATAACCAAGGCGAAGAAGGTGAATCCTTCGATGAGGGCGGCGGCGATGATCATGTTGGTGCCGATACGGCCACCGGCTTCGGGCTGGCGGGCGATGGCTTCCACAGCCTGGCCGCCGATGCGACCGATGCCGAGGCCGCTACCGAGAGTCGCGAGGCCAGCGCCGATCGCTGCGCCGGCGAGACCGAGGCCCTTGTCGCCGATCATCGTGGATACTTGTGCAAGAACGTCAACCATAGTGTGCTCCACCGGAACATGTCCGGAAAATGTGCGATACGGCGAATCGTGTGATTCAACGCGTCGCGGTAATTGTTAGGCCGACGCAAATTTTCCAGATCCGGTCGTCGGCAACTCCGGAATGGATGGATAAAGAGTTGAGATGTCCGCGGCATTGATCCACCCGTCACGAGGGGGAGGGATTCGTCAGTCGTGGTTCAATGCAGCCGGCCGATTCTCAACATTCATCCTTTGTATTAGTGCTCAGGCGCCACGGCACTGGCGATAAACAGTGTCGTCAGGAACGTGAAAATGTACGCCTGAAGGAACGCAACGAATAATTCGAGTACACGGATCAGGAGGCTCAGCAACGTGACCGGGAGTCCGACACCGATCTGGTGTGCCACGCCGGAGGCGACGGGAATCAGGAAGATCAGGGAGGCCAGAACAATGTGTCCGGCGATCATGTTTGCGAAAAGACGAATCATTAATGCGAACGGCTTGATGACGGCACCGAGCAATTCGAGCATCAGCAGGAACGCCCACATGGGAACGTCGATGATCCATCCGAGGACGGAGCCGCCCGGGGCCGGCTTGAACGGATGGGGGGCGAAGTTCCAGAGGTAGAGCGGGAGGGCGGAAGCCCATGCGACACCCGGCGCCATTCCCTTGCCGTGTGCATACACGTCGGCGTGGGCGGCTGCGCCGTGGCGTGGATGCTCGTCATCGGCGTAATGTTTGGTCGGGTTGCCGATGGCGCGCAGATCGCCGGGGACATCGGCGGCGAGGCCTTCGCCGCGCATGTGCTCGAGGTCGTGGGCGGCTTCATGGCCTTTTGCGCCGTTGGAGGTGTGTTCTTCGTGGTGCGAATGGTGGCCGTAGGTGCCGTTGATCAGGGAGTGGGCAATCTGGCGGACGCCATTGGCGTGAATGAAGAAGAAGGCGATGACGGCGAGTGAACCGGTGGTGAGGACGGTGCCCGTGCCCGTGCCCCAGAAGGGGACGTGCTCGCGGCCGCCGATGCAGAGGGTGATGATGTCGTCGACGGGAATCTGGCCGAGCAGATTGCAGAAGAGGATGAAGAAGAAGAGCGTCCAGAGGAACGGAACAAAGCGGTCGGTGTGTTCCTTCAAGGCGGGGCGGAAGACTTCGATGCGGAGGAATTCGAGGATGGACTCGAAGAAGTTTTTGGATCCGGTGGGGACTTCGCCCTTGGCGTCCTTGAAGAGGCGCGGGAAAACCAGCAGCATGAGGCCTGCGGCGAGGAGGACCATGAACATCTGGTTGGTGAAGACGAACCAGGTTCCGATGTGGAACCACTCGTGTGGCATCACGTGTTCGGTCGGGTCGTGGGCGGCGAGCAGATATAACATAAGGGAAGTCTCTTTAATCGCCTTAGTTTTGTGGGGCCTTGGCCATGGCGGCGCTGCCGGAGAGCTGTGCATTGGCGACAGATCGACGGAAGTACCTGACCATGCTGGTCACGAGGAAAATCAGTGAAATCCAATAGAAGCCCATGAGGAGGAAGAGGAAGATCTTTCGATCGACCAAGTTGAATCTCTGGACTGCGATGCCGACGCCAAGGGAGATGAAAAGGTGGATGACGGTGCCGCCGAAGCCGGCCTGGAAGACGGCCACGGGCGAGCCTTTGCGTACCAGCGCCAATGGGATGATGGCGATGAATGCGGAGATGGTGGTAATGAGAGTAGCGACTTCGACTTCGTGGAGGTGGGTGTGGCCCGTGAGTTGGCGCAGGACGATCGCAGCAACGATAGCGGTGCCAATGAGTCCCCCGCAGATCCAGAGCACAGTCTTCACGATCAATCCTTATTCAACCGATTCGCATCCTTGATGAGGAGATAGACGCCGGCGATAAAGCCGATGGCCGCTCCGATCAGGGTGCTTGCTGGATCCCAGCCGTACCTTTTGCCGAGCCAATGACCAACGTAATAGCCTACTGCCAAGCCGATGGCCGATTCCAGGCCAGTTGCGAGGCTGTGTCCCCAGTTTTGCCGATCGCCGGGCATGGTTTGGGACTCCACCGTCGACTTCGTGCAAAATTGCACGAACTACTGAGGGGGTAGATTAGTGGGGGTTTGAGAGGAGGTCAAGGAATGGCAACTCAACCAAACCTTCCGGTTGTGAAATAACCGGCTTGGTATTGCACAATCATAGTTGAGAGGGAAGTGGATCCTCGAATTCCAAGTTTGCCAACGAGGAACGGGTTTCGGCATTCGGCAGTAGGATTAGCGCGGAAATCTTGGACATCACGTCTTCGTCAACGCGAGCGGATCACCGGACTTACTATGCCCTCTGCTGACTTCTGCCGCGTGATCGGCGTCTCTTACAAAACGCCCAGCCCGTGGCGGAGGACTAGCCTCCCCGCCGGGCACATGGCAGATCTCCCGAGGTAAGTTTGACTGCTTTCGACGCACGACCGCCGGATTTACGCTTTGCACCCTTGATGGATATGGGCTTTGCGGTCTCATGCCCGCTGGCCCGGCACTCACGCCTCAGATCCGGTTCTTGTTCATCAGCCCGCGTCTTTGCCTACACCCTTCTTTCAGACCTCACCTCGCGATGACGCCCTTGGGGTCGGCTATCCTTCACCTCCATCAGGTTGGACCGGGACTCTCACCCGGAGCCGTCAAACATGCTCGGCACACATAAAAAAGGGCATGGTCTCGATGACCATGCCCTTTCAAAACTTGGCTTGTAAGCGCCGACTCAGGTCGTCACAGGCTCGTTCACCGGAACGATTGCGGGCTCTTCGCCCTCCACTCCAGTTCGCGACGTTCGTAGGACGCCGCCTTCCATCACCTGCTTGATCTTGATCAACGCCTTGTTCTGTATCTGACGGACCCGCTCTTTGGTCACGCCGATGATCTTGCCGACTTCTTCCAGCGTGAGCGGAGATTCCTCCTGCTCCTGCCAATTGAAACGGCGGCGGATCACGGTCTGCTCGACTACCGACAAATCCGCGAGGTTGCGATCGACGATCGTCTTCAGCTCGTCAACGCATTCCTCTTCGATCGTCTCGCGCCGGCGGTCCGACCAGTCACTCTTCTCAAGGTCTGGTTCAAACTCCACCGGGAAACGTGTCCGATGCCGTGACGCCTTCAAGGCCGTCCGTGAGAAAGCCTTCAAAATCGCGCGGCACGCGTACGTGGAAAACTTGAAACCGCGGTCGATGCTGAATTTGTCCACGGCGCGAAGCAGCGCCATATTTCCTTCACTCACCACTTCGGCGAAATCCACGTGGCCAAGCCGGCTGCGCTTTGCCATCGCCAGCACCAACGCAAGATTGGTGCGGACAAGATATTCACGGAAATGTTCAAAGCGCCGGTGCCAGTGCAGGAACTGTTCCGCAACTTCGAAAGTGATTTCCTTCTGAAGCTTTTTCTGCAGATCGCTGAGCTTCCGCTTCGAATAGTTGAAGCGCAAAAACATCATCCGCTCTTCCTGCGTGCTCATCAGTTGCGGAGAATTCGTTGGCTTGAAATCCTCGAGATCCTGCGCGGTGGGTTGGTACCAGCTTGTGGCTGGCAGCGCCGGCTCGGTTTCAAAGTTGAATAATTGTTTCTCAATTCCGCGCTGTTTGAAGACCGGCGAGTCCATAAAGGCATATGATTCAGTCAACAGGTGCTCGACACGCTGTCGGAGCGCCCTCGAAACTGATTTGGTCTTACGCACTGCTGTCATGGTGGCCATTGTGGCCTCCCTTCCAATAATCTAACCAACTTCGAGTGTACTTTATTCTACGACAATCGCGTAGGAATATCTTTTAGTACGACTGCTGCACTATCGGTGTTCACTGCATATAAAGGTCGGGCAAAGCGGCGCTTAAATTACTCCACAAACCAAAAAAACCGCTTGGGACGCCCGGAGGACACTTATCGGCTGTGGCCACCTGCCCGTCTGACCACAGTGCCACACGGACTGAGCCAGAGCAAGCCTCGATCGACTAGAAGCAATTCGCATTCCAATTGATAGATGTTGGTCAAAGTACCTGCGCGGGTTATAACGACAGTCCCCATGAGAACGCTCTGTTTTGGCGGCAGCTTTAACCCCATTCATCATGGGCACTTAATTTGTGCCAGGGCGGTCGCGGAATCGGGTGGTTTTGACCGAATTCGCCTGATTCCCAGTGCCGCGCCACCGCACAAGCTCGCGGCTGCGGATATGGCAGACGCTGGCGATCGTCTATCGATGTGCCAGATTGCGTCATTTGGGCACTCTGACCTGTTTGAAATCGACGACCTCGAATTACGACGAATTGGCCCAAGTTTCACCATCGATACGGTGCGGGAGCTACGAGCGACGGGAATGGACCAGATCAACTGGCTCATCGGAAGTGACACAATCGCCCACCTGCCCACTTGGCGGCAACCGGCCGAGCTTCTGGCAGCCGTGAATTTCGTAATTATGGCCCGCCCTGGGACACCTGTCGACTGGTCTGCCATCCCGCCAGCCTTCCAACGGCTCCAGCATCAAATGATCGTTGCACCCCAGATCGACATCAGCGCCACCAACATTCGCGACCGCGTGCGACAGCGCCGATCCATCGCCTTTCTCACGCCCCCGGCCGTCGCCGAGTATATCGCACAACACCGACTGTACGTTTGATGCACGCTACTTCACCACCTCACTGCTCCCATCCTCCCTCTGAAGCTGCACGTCCTCCGAAAGTTCAATCAGATGTAAATTGCCATCCAGGTCGAAATACCAACGGCTGATCTCGCCTGTCCCATTGATGCTCAGCCGCACGGCCGCCATCTTTGTTGGCTGTTCATCCGGCGTGGTCACCAGGTGTGGGTGATCGGCGCAGGGATCGATCAGCAGCGTCATTAATCCACGTGCGGCCGCGTTCCCGGCGATCACGCACGATTCCGTTCGCAGCATCAGCTTTTCACCGCGCAGACGTGCCAGCATGTGCGGCAGAATGCTCCCTGGGACGAACTGCGGTGGCTCGGCCACCGGCGCCGACCCGTGCCCACCCGCTGCCGTCTTAATTTTCCCATCGGCCAACACTGTCTTCTGACTCCCCACCTCGCCCGTCTGCGCCTTTTCCACCATCTCATATTCGTACGACGAGAGATCATTCGCCAACCACCAACTGCTCTTGGTCTCCGTCACATTCCCACCGAGCGTTGCGGCGTCCATTCTGAACTGCCCCAGTATCGCCCCGTCACCAGGATGCAGCCAAAAGTCCACCGGCAACCGATTATTGCCTGCCCGCTTATCCCAATACAAAAACCGATCGTCGCTGGAGGCCAGAATCACCGGCGGCACTGCATGGAGGTGCGCGACCGCCTCCGCCCCCTTCTCGAGCCGGGCTGCGATATCGCTCTGGGCCGGAAATCGAACACTCGCCGCCATACCGGACCACAATCCGTCCAGATATTTCGCATTGCTCGCATCGGCATGAAATTCGGCCAGCAGCGCCTGCCCATCCCTTTGCGAAACCAGATAGTCCGCCACAATCGTCTTCTCGCTCGCCGAAATCGTCCGGCAGACCCACGTGTGGCCGTTCAGTTTTTCAATCGGCCCAATCACCCGGTGTGGATCGCGACAGGACAGAATCGTCGCAAAAGAATCGGCATCTTCGGTCTCCAGAAAAACAGACGGCACCAGTTCAATCCCCACACACGGGCTCGCGGCGTCACTGTGCAGCGCCAGGCCGGTTCGCCAATCGTCATCGCGCGGCAACGTCAAAAAATGATCCGGGAGGTTCACATGAACGCCGCCCCCCAATTCCACGTCCCCCACCACCGGCGCAGGCGGTAGCAGTCGATCGATCGAGATGGATTCCCCAACGCCTGCGATGACATCCGCATCAAAGGGCTCGGTCGTCCCGAACGTCTCCAGTCGCAACGCGATGATGTCCCGGGAAGGAAGCACCGCGGCCGCCACCCGAACGACGCGCGCCTCGTCCACGCCATGTGAATGTCCTGTCAGTGTGACCATGACGCCCGGCCATCCGGCAATCACCACGGGAGAAGTCTGCGATGAAACTTCGGGAAGCGCCCACCACTTGCCCTGCAGCATCCCACACCGCTGAAGCGCTTCCAGCGCTGATAATAGAGACCGGCTTCGCAGACGCCTGACAACAAGCCGACGCTCCGGCTCAACTCCCTGTGCAGGCCGCTCGATTACAATTGAACCGTCAGCCGCCCTGTCCGTCCATCCACGCGGTACCCGCAAATTCACCCCGATCTCACTAAAATTTTTCGGCGAGTCGAGCACGACAACCAGCAACGACCGTCGCCGCCCGCTTACCCAGCCCGCCAGCGCCAGACATACAACTAACACACCGCACAACACCGATTGCATGATCCGCTGCCGCGTTTTAGCTTTTTCAGCCGTGCCCATGGCGAAAGTTATACGCTCGGCGCTGGACAATGGAAGGTTTCAGCCCGCAAACTTGCTCGCGATCGCGGCCGGGCTCGCATTGGCTGCGATGCCGACTGTTCCACCATTGCGAACGTGGACAATGTCCCCAAAGCCCGGGACGGCGGCGGGTAACCAATTGCCCGCGGTAAACCAGTCACCTGAGGCGACATTCCAGTTGATGTCGCCAGCCCAAACCGGTCCCGCAGCGTTCAGGAGCAGCGCGGTCGCGCACACATGCCTTGCGATTCGGCGCAATGGAGATGCGCGCCACTTTACGGCAGAACGTCGAACGCGCAACAGGCTTGGGGATAAACCGAGCTTTATGCCCCTACAATCGCCCGTGCCCCAGGCCACCCTCCTCACCTTCGCGACCGCTTGTGACACCGCCGCGGCCAGCGCCAGCAAACTTCACAAACAAGCCGTCCTCGCGACCTACTTCCACTCCCTGGATAACGACGACGACCTCCGCCGGGCCGTCCGTTACGCCGCCGGCCGCGCCTTTCCCACCACCGACGAACGCACCCTCAACGTCGGCTCTGCCATCGTCAACGAGGTCATACTAAATCTGTTGAAAATTGACTCGCGCGTTTACTGGGACACCGTTCTCAAATCCGGCGAGATCGGCGAAGCCCTCGCCAAGCTCTGGCCAAAGAGCCAAGCCGCTCCCAACCCGTTTACGCTGGAAGAACTCGCCACCGCTTTCGACGCCCTCGCCCGTATCGGCGTGGTGGAAATCAAACAACAGCTTCTCCGTGAAATGTTCCAGCGTTGCCCCCATCCGCGCGAAGCTGCTTATCTCGCCAAAATTATCTTTCGCGACCTTCGCATCGGTGTGCAGGAGGGCGTTCTGCAGGCCGCCGTTGCCCACGCCTTCGATAAGCCATTAAAGGAAATTCAGCGCAGCCAGTTGCTTGTCGGTGATCTCGACGAAGTTGGCGTCCTCGCCCGTCACGATCAGCTCAAGACGCCAACCTTCCGCCTCTTTCACCCCATCCAGTTCATGCTCGCTACGCCGCAGGAAACCCCGGAAGTCGCTGGCAACACCCTTCAAGATCGGCCGTTCTACGCCGAAGACAAACTCGATGGCATCCGCATTCAAATCCACAAATCCGGATCCAGAGTTGCTCTATACACCCGCACCATGGACCGCACCGACGATTGCTTTCCCGACGTCGTTGCCGCAATCTCCAAAGTCCCCGGCGACTTCCTCCTCGACGGCGAAATCGTCCCCTGGCAAAACGGCCGCGTCATGCCTTTCGCCCACATCCAAAAACGTCTCGGCCGCAAATGCCCCAGCGCGAAAATACTCCGCGAAAATCCAGCCGCCTTCATCGCCTTTGATATCCTCTATCTGAACGGCGAACTGTTGATGGAAAAGCCGCTCCGCGATCGAAAAGCCGCGCTCGACGGCCTCTGCCATGGCAACCCACATGCCGGTCTTGTAGCGGGCAGTCCGTCCGATTCGCTCACACTGCCCGGACTTCCGAATCTAGCCTGCACACAGGCCACCACCGTACACAACGCCACCGAAATAGCCGCCATCTTCGAGGCCGCGCGCGAACGCGGCAACGAGGGGATCGTCCTCAAAGACCCCGATTCGGTATACGCCCCAGGCCGCCGCGGAAAGGCCTGGCTAAAGCTCAAGACCCACCTCCCCACCCTCGACTGCGTTGTCACCGCCGCCGAGTTCGGCCACGGAAAACGGCGCAATACACTCAGCGATTACACCTTCGCGGTCTGGTCGGCGGAACGGTCCCATCCCGACGCCCAACTCGTCAACATTGGCAAAGCCTACAGCGGCGTCACCGACGAAGAAATTGCCAAACTCACCGAACTATTCCTGAAGATTTCACGCGCCCAGCATGGCCACGTTCACGTCGTTGACCCTCAGGTCGTTCTGGAAATCGCCTGCGACCAGATCCAGAAATCCGCCCGCCATGCCAGCGGCTATGCCCTCCGCTTCCCCCGCATCAAATGCATTCGTTGGGACAAACGGCCGGAAGACGCCGATCAACTCCTGCGCGTGAAAGAGCTCTACGAAAGCGCTCGCAACTTTGGAAGATCAGTCGCCCCACCTGCCAAGCCGGACCCGCAACTCAGCCTTTTCAACGATGTGTGAGCCAGAACTTAGCCTCCAAACGAGACCCCCGAAGCGCCAAAATCCTACCCCTTCGCATTCCTCCTCCAACCGCATTCAGGGCACCCCTCGACAAAGTTGTAGTTCAAATTATATCCACAAGAGATACATCGCCCGTGCCGCATCCGAGATACATCGCGAACGAACCGGTTCGGCCAATACGCCATCAGCCGAATGATCCAGATCAGCACGCCGAAAAATACCGCATCCACCGCGAGTCCGCGCCATATCGGCCGCAAGGGAAGCGCAGCCGGGTATGGCGGCCGCACCGTCGTCATCGGCGTGTTTTCTTCGCGGTATAGCGCCAACATCGGCCAGCCGCGTGCATCTATTGCCGTCTGCGATGCCTTCCACTTCACCTGTGCCTGACTCAAATGCGCCCAATCCGGCACGATCGACATCGCCTGCGCGGGGCTCAAACTGCTGACACTGGAATAACTTCCACTGCTGTACCAACTGCTTGCCTGCACATCACCTGCCCATTGGGTTTGCCCGTCCGCGTCGATCAAACCGACGGCATCAACTTCGTTCCATCCCGAGACGGCCAGCGAGTCAAGATATAGCTTCAACTTTCGAATCTTAAATTGAGCCGTCACCGGAATTTTGGACACCCCGCTCCCGCTGTTGGCCTTGGTCGGATCCACCCCTTGCCAGACATCCACCTCATTGCCGTCCTCACCGAACGCGGTGACCCGAACCAGCGCTCCGGGAGAATAAGATTCATAAACATCAATGCGCTTCGCGACAACCGCACGCTCGTACTCCAAGGTCAGCCACTCCTGCTGGCCATCAGCCGTGGCCGACGCCCAGGCCGTGACCGCGTCGCCAGCCACCAAAGTGTCGGGCGGACCCGCCGCCTGCGAAGGCGACCAGTTCGATCCGCGTTCCGACTTGTACAGAACATGCGCAGCCCCCGGCTTCGACCAGACAGAAATTTCGACCTGTTCACTGCCGGTCGCATAGTTAACGGTCTGTGGCACGACGGATCCAACGTCCATGCTCGCCGCAAGGATCCAGGCCAACGCAAAAGCAACAACGACGCCCACGACCAGCGAGGTCAGAAGCGTCCGCAAGTGTGCCCGCATCGAATGCCTCGTTTCGAGCGCCTATCCACCCAACGGCACCTCGTAATAGTTCAACGCCCACTCCTGCATGTAGCGCACCCGGCTGGGTCGAATCACATACACAATCAACTGCGGGTTATCGATGCTGCCCAGGTACTGCCGCAGGAGGGCATTGCTATCCCAAATCGCCTCGAGCACCTTTCGATCGGTCACGAGCTCTGCCAAACCGGTAATCCGCACCTGATT
>JBBRHH010000093.1:0-14207 GCA_038222915.1 Tepidisphaerales bacterium | reverse complement strand
AATGTTTCGCGGCTGACCGGCGCGGCCGAAGACACGTCATGCTTTTCTTCGCGGTCCGTCGTGTTCGGCTACACATGGCTCAAGCGGGCGCGAAGCATCTGGGCATCTTCCAGCGAGATCTTCATTGCATCGGCCGTCGCGCGGTCAAAGTGGTGCCCGCCGACCGGGATGACGCGGGCGAACATCACTTGCGAGCCACGGGCAATGATCGCTCGGGTTGCGCTCGCGCCCAGATCGATGAAGCAACTGATAATTTCTGCGTCGTTCTTTCGGCGATAGATATGCCCGAAGCAATGGACGATGGCGAGTGGTTCCACGCTCATGCCAATGACCGTCAAGCGGGCACGATTGGCGGCATCCAGAAACTGGTTGACCGTATCGCGCGCGGCGGCCATCAGGATGACTTCGTTCCTAGGATCCTGCTCGTGATAAATCTCTCCGGCAATCAAGTGCCGCAGGAGCGCCTGCGAAGGATCAATGGGCAGTTTGCCGCGGGCTTCCCATGGCAGTGCCTTGCGCGTTGCTTCGTCGTCCATTCGCGGCAGCCGCAAGTGTTGTATGTGCATCGAGCTGGCCGGAAGCGCCAGGACGGCCTGGCGGCCGCGGAAGTTTCCCTGTGCGAGCAGATCCCGCACCGTCTGTACAAAGAAGCTGAGGCGGGCCTGCGGATCATTCCGCACGTTGGACGGTACATCGGCTCGTGCCGCGGCAATGAGGCGCGGCTCGCCGTTTTCGACACTCACCTGCGCCATCTTCAGGCTCTGAGTCCCGAAGTCGACGCCGATCGGGTTGGCCGGCTGCGCAAACCAATTGCTTACAAACCCAAGCATCTTCACTCCATCCGGTATACCCCCACCTGGACGTACGATACGGACGCGCCGACGTCAAAACGGGCAAGGGAGTCAAGAGGTTGCGCGCAACTTTGAACTCTGCCGATTTAATGGCGCCTATCGTTAATATCGTCTCTGAGGATCGAGTGAATGAGCACCCGGAGGATTGCAGGCAAACCCGTGATCAGGACTAGAGGAGTTCCGCCGCGACAGCATCGGCGACGTCGATCCCCTTTTCCGTCAGTCGAAAGCCGGTGCCGTCGAGTACGATCAAGTTCGACTGCTCAAGCCGCGCCAGAAGATCGTCATAGAGCGAGCGGGCGTCATAACCGGTATGACCGGTAAAGTCGTTGAATTGCACACCGCCGGCCAGTCGCAGTTGCAACATGGCCAATTCGCCAGCGCGCTGCCTCGGCAGGAGTTCTTCGAACTCGACGATGGGCGGTGTCCCCGCGCTGACTGCCGTTTCCCATTCCCCGAGATGGCCGCGGTTTTTCCAGCGGCGGCCTTCGACGTGCGAGGCGGCTGACGGGCCCAGTCCGATGTAGCCACCCCCGTTCCAGTACATGAGGTTGTGTCGGCACTCTTCTCCAGTGCGGGCGTAGTTGCTGATCTCGTAGGCTGAATAACCCGCGGCGGCGAGCCGGCGGCGCGTGTGGTGCAACATCTGCAATTCGAGATCGTCTTCCACGGCTATCAGCCGGCCCAGCCGCTTCTTGACGGCCATGGGCGTGTTGGATTCGTAGGTGAGGCCGTAGCAGGAGATGTGTTCCGTTCCCAATGCGATCGCCGTCTCGAGGTTTTCAGACCATGCCTCCAGCGATTGACCTGGGATGGCATAGATCAAATCAATATTCAGGCGTTTGAAGCCGGCGCGGCGCGCCAGATCCACGCTTCGACCCACGTCGGATGGCTCGTGGTGGCGTTCCAAAATCGCCAATTCGTCTGGTCGAAAGCTCTGGGCGCCGAAGCTGAGCCGGCCAACTCCTTCTTCGAACAGCATGCATGCATAATCCAAACCGAGCGTTGCCGGGTTGGCTTCGATCGTCCACTCATTTACGTTTGAAAGGTCTAGACGCTCTTTGAGGCCTCGGAGCAGTCGCTGCATCTCGACCAGCGGGAGCAACGATGGTGTGCCGCCTCCAAAGAAGACGGTGGTTGGCTGAACGGTCGTGGGCCGATCTCGCCATTGGCTGGCTTCCGCGAGCATCAGGTCAACAAAACGGGCCATTCGGTCCGGGGTCTGGCGCGTAATGCTGTAAAAATCACAATAGTGGCACTTATGGAAACAGAAGGGAATGTGGAGGTACAGCCCGGAAACAATTGTTTGCGGCAACATCTTGAGGAAATTTGCGGAGGTTGAGCTCGCCGCGTGAGTAGTATGCTTCGTGGTAAGAGAAACCATTAGATCAACGCATTTTCCGATCGGGGATCATTTCAACATGCCAGTTGATGACACAACAGTAAGACGCTACATTAGCCTTCGAACCTAAGCGGTCGACGCGATCGGCCGGCTATTCATATCCCTCGCCAAGAGGACTTATTTACTATGCAGGTTGTCCTTGTGATGTTCAAGTCGGATGGGGAGCGAAGAAGCTTCTCGTTGCCTCGCGATATTACCATCATCGGCCGGCGCGAGGACTGCGATCTTCGAATCCCGCTGGGGGAAGTTTCCCGGAAGCACTGCCGCATCATCAAGGACGGGGATATTCTCAAGCTTGAGGATCTGGGCAGTTCGAACGGGTCGTTCCACAATGGCATTCGGGTTCAGGAATCTACCGTCCAGGCGGGGGACACGGTACAGATCGGACCGGTGGTCTTCGTAGTGCAGATTGAAGGCGTTCCGGCCGACGACGACATCCACGCCGGCGGGGCTGTCGAGACCAGTCACAAACCTGACACCGCTGGCGAGGACCTCGCGGCCCCCGCGGCCACCATTGAAGATATTGCCCCCAGCGCAACGATGGACGAACTCATTCCCCTGCCGATGTCAGAGGAAGAGCCGCTTGAAGAAGTGATTCCGCTGGATCCGCTGGACGAAGTGCTCCCGCATGCAGAGCATGGCGGCGAAGAGCAGGCGGAGATCCTTGAACTGGAAGAACTTAGTCCGCTGGACGAGACCGAGCATCTGCCGATTGAAGAGTTGGAAGACCACAAAGGTTGATTCGCCCCTAGTCCCACCGCATCCAATTTAAAGCTCGCCATTCCAGTCCGGCGGCAGAAGCAGGACTGGGATCTTCGTATTCTTGATCAACTCCACTGGCACGTTCCCCGCCAAAAGACGTGCGAAGATGTTCTTGCCCGTCAAGCCAAGTGCAATCAGCGAGACGCCGCGTTCGGTTGCGGTATTTAGAATGGCCTTGGCAATGTCATCGCTGAACATCAAGAGCGTTTGAACGGTTACCCCGCGTTCTTCAAGCTTCGTGCGCAGCATGCTGATGGCGGCTTCCCCTTCGGATTGTTCCTGTTCGCGCATCTGGCCGGCGCTTGGCCGCGAGACGTGGACGACGAGAACTTCGGCGCTGAGACGATTGGCCAAATCGGTCATCGGCTGAACCGCCTTCTCGGCGGCCCACGGACTACTGACGGCCACTAGTATCCGGCTCATATCCGCCCTTTTAGAGAAGATATGGCGAAATAAGTCAAGGCAGCCTCACGAACCGGCCACAATGTCACGGCGAAAGTAATGTGGTCGGGCAGTTCACCTCTGTCACGCGTCTGATAATGGGCGGAGTGCATTCTTTCCCTTGCGTGTTGGTGCGATCGTCTGATGTCGCGGGTCAGGATTTTACGCTGGCCCAGCTTTTGCAATCGCCGTTCGGTTCGTTGGCATCGTAACGCGTCGCAGGACTGCCGAGTTTTTTTAAGGATTTCACAATGGACACACTTGCTGAACTTCTCGAAGACGAATTGAAAGATATTTATAGCGCAGAGAATCAACTGCTCAAGGCGCTGCCGAAGATGGCGAAGAAGGCTTCATCCAAAGCATTGAAGGACGCATTTACCAAGCATTTGGGCGAGACGGAGAATCACGTGAAGCGGCTGCTTCAAGTGGGCGAAGAGTTGGGGCTCAAGAAGCTGGGCGGCAAGAAGTGCCACGCAATGGAAGGGTTGGTTGAGGAAGGCAAGGAAGTTCTTGAGGAAGACGGATCAGGTCCTGTCATTGATGCCGCGCTGATCGGCGCCGCGCAGCGGGTTGAGCATTATGAAATGGCCGCCTACGGCACGGTGCGGGCGATGTGCGAATCGCTTGGCCATTCGAAAGCTGCCAAACTCCTGCAGGCGACGCTTGATGAGGAGAAGGCCGCCGACGACAAGCTGACGACGATTGCCGAGGGCGAAGTGTTGTCGGCTGCGATGGCCGACGGCGAATCGGACGAAGAGTAAGCTTTGCTCGGCTAATCTAGCTTAACTAACAGGAATTGAATCATGATGCTGGCCTCCACTCCGGAAACCGTAGCGCACAAGCGAAAAGTCGTGTGTCTTTCGCAGCGACAACGCTTGGTATTGCACCGGCTGCTACATCGTGAGATGCGAAAGTGCTCGGTGGCCGTTCTCAGTTCGATTCAACGCTGTGGATGGATTACCGGAGAAGGCAGCGGATATGAGCTAACTGCCCGTGGCCGGCATCTGGCAGAGGTTTCGGAGAATGCTTCACCGAACGGCGATCTGGAAGTTGAATTGTAAACCTTCTTTTTGGAAGACGCATATGAACCGCTTTGCCCTGCTCATTGTTGGAATGCTTTCGTTTGCCCCGTTCGTCTGTGGCGGATGCTCCGAGGAGGTTGCGCATTCGGAGAAGGACAAGCCGAATTTGATGGGTGGACGTACGCACGAGGAAACCACGACGTATCGAAATCCCGACGGAACTTACAGCACCGAGAACAAGAAGGAACGGACCAGCAACTGATTGGCTGCTGGACCGAACGATCGATTTACCGCCGGCGATGTCGGCAAGGACATGGTATGAACTCGCAACGTATTTTGGGACTTGTGATCATGGTGCTGGGCGTGGTGCTGCTGGTGGTGGGGATGAATTCGTCCCACTCGATTGCTGACCAGGTGAGCAACACCTTTACAGGCCGATTCACGCAAGGCACTACGTGGTACATCATTGGCGGCATCGCTGCGTTGATCGGCGGCGGTGCGATGCTTTTGATGGGTGGCCGATCGTCACGGGTTTAATTCGAGTTTGATTGGTGTCCTCTTTTTGACGGAGTATTTATGCCTGTATTTCTACTCGCGCTTCCGATGGCCGCCGCGGGGTGGTCGCTGATTTACCTGTTGTGCGGCGGTGGGCTCGGCGGAGCCATCCTGATTTTTATCGTGCTCAAGATGCTGGGCAAGTAGTTGGGTGCTTGATCACGATTGATCGGCCCTCGCTGTCGGTTTACGGACCGCCCGCGGGGGCCGGCTTCGTTGGTTACTTTCCAAGTCCTGTGCGTTCCATTAGACCGCTTAGTTTTCGGAGTGCTTTGCCGCGATGGCTGATGCGATGCTTTTCGGCTGGGGGCAATTCGGCGGTTGTCTTGCCCAGCGCGTCGATGAGGAAGAGCGGGTCGTAGCCGAAACCGTTTTCGCCTCGGGGGTGCTGGATGAGGCGGCCTTCGACAGTGTCTCTTGCGGTCAGCACGATTGAACCAGTGGGGTCGGATAGCGCCAGGACGCAGACGAATCGGGCGGTGCGGTTGTGGTCGGGGACATCTTTGATCTGTTCGAGGAGGCAGGTGTTGTTGGCGAGGTCGCCTTGGCCGGCGTTGTTCATCTGGGCCCAGCGGGCGCTGTAGACGCCTGGGGAACCGTTGAGGGCGTCGACTTCTAGGCCGCTGTCGTCGGCTATGGTCCAGCGTTTTAGGTGCTGGGCGTAATAGGCGGCCTTCAGGCAGGCATTGGCTCGGAAGGTCTTTCCGGTTTCTTCGACTGCGGGGACTTCGGGGTGAGCGGAGAGGTCAGACCACTCGAAGGTGTCGGGCCCGAGCATCTCATGGAACTCTCGGACTTTGCCGGCGTTGGTTGTGGCAATCAGGAGCTGCAAACTCTAATGTCCCCCGGTGATGGATCGGAGGCGGCCGCCTTGCGGGGCTGAGCCGTTGGGGTTCAGCATGGCGTCTTCCAAGGCCGGGACCTGTGGTTGATAGGGGTTTTGTTGTTGCACGAAGGACGGCTGCTTGTGCGGGATGATGACGAGGAAGGATCGATCTACGGGGACCAGAATGTTGTTGCCGTTGGCGTCCTTGAGCGGGCGGCCGAACTTATCGACTGCGGGCGCTTCGCGGTGCTGGTTGTTTACGTCGTGGGTTGGATAGGCCTGCATTTTCTGAAGCATGTCCTTGTCGAGGATCTCCAGTTTTGGCTGCATGACCTTGACCTGGTTTCCCTCTGAATCACGGACGTTGCCGAGTTGGCGCTGCTGCTGCTCGGTCAGATGAACGCTGCCGTCGATGACCATTAGCGGTTTGGTCTGATCTTCTCCTTTGTTCGACTGGATCACGTCCGCCTCCTGTTCACGGATGGCTGTCTTAGGCCATGCGCCGATGCATACTGAACTGACGGTGTCGCCGTGGAAGAAGTAGGCCTCGATGCGCGCGAGGCGCGCCTGGCGCACCGCTTCCACCGCCTCTTCCTTGCGGTTGGGGATGTCCTTGAAAGCGGCGATCTGGAGAGACCAATACCCTTTGGCGTTGGCGAGGTTCCATTCGGGCGGGCCGCCCGGGTCTTTCTGCTCAAGTGCCATGAAGGCGCAATATTGGAATAGGCGGTCCTGGGTGGCATTGTTGGTCAGGGCCTGAATGGCCTGCTTGTCGCGGCGGGCGCGTTCGCCTTCAGCTTTGTCGCGCTGCGGGTCGACGGCCTTGTAGAAGCCGTAATACAGGGTGCTCTGCGAATCGCCGGTCACGACGTACCAGTCGTGCATGGACTTCATATTGGTTTCGAGGACCGATTTAAGGTTCTGGATGTTGCGCGAGTGATTTGGGGACTCGTCGCTGGCGCAGAAGATTGTGTATTGGGCACCGGCCGGGATGGTCGGCATTCGGTTCTGGGTGATGGCCGACGGCTTGTCGTTGTCGAAGTTGGAGACTGATTTGGGAAAATCGGTTCTAGAGGATTGTGACGGGCTGGTTTGCCCGTCGCCTGCACATCCGGCCAGGCCGATCGCGGCGAGGAGGCTGGCACTTAACAGTCGATTGAACTTCATGGTTGCGTCTCCTGGTGTCATCGCGCCCCTGCCAAAACATATGTTAAAAAAATCAGTGGATCGCCAAGATACAGACGGCCGCGGGTTTTACTTTGGCGGCGATTTCCTCGGCGGACATCGCATCAGCGTTTGCGCCGGCGGCGTCGAGATCGACTTTATTCTTGAGTAGGAACTTGCGGATGCGGCCGGCGCTGATGCCCATGCCGTAGCTGTCTTCGAAGTCGGAGGTGCGGCTCTTCATGGCGACGATAGCGGCGACGTTGCCGAAGCGGTCGATCATGGGGCCGCCGCTGTTGCCGGGGTTGACCTTGGCGTCGACGAGGACGTCGCACTCGCCGCGGGCGGAGGCGCTGCTGACGATTCCACGGGTGATCTTGATGTTGACGCCGAGCATGCCGGCCATCGGGTAGCCCATGACGACGATGTCAGCGCCGTCGGCGGGGCCGTCGTTTTTGGTGAGATGGATGAAGGGGAGTTTTTCGCCGGGCTTGGGCTCGATCTTGATGAGGGCGAGGTCCTGGTCGTCGTCGATCTTGATGACCTTGGCCATGCGCTCGCCGGTGCTGGTGATGACTTTGAGCTTGGGCGCGTCGGCGGCGACGTGGCGATTGGTGAGGATGAGGCCGTCGGCGCTGACAATGAAGCCCGAGCCATTCCAGATGACGCCGGTCATTTGTTTATCGCGTTCTTCGGCGCCTTCGAAGGGGACGGGGGTGAGCATCACCCACTTCTGCTTTTCGGAAGGGAGGTTGGGATTGATGCGGTATTTGCCGGCTAGGAGAAGGGCGGCATCGACGGCGGGTTTCATCCTGGCGCTGTTGCGGACGGCGTCGGGGGCCCTGGATATTGCGGTGATGAGGTCCTGGGCGATGCCGCCATCGTCCTCGAGCAAGGCGGCTTTGTAGATCAACATGATGCCGCGCTCATACTGTTTTTTGTCCTGCACCAGGAGGATGCCTTCGTCGGCCATCACGCCGATGGCTTTGGGCTGGGCCTTGAGGGCGATGTCGAAGTAGCGGATGGCGTCGTCGGCGTTGTGCTGGAGCATGGACATGTAGCCGAGAAGGGCATTGGCGCTATAGCAGTTGGGATTGAGCTTCAGGGCTTCCTGGAGCTTGGCGGGCGCTTGCAGGAGCCGGTCCTGAACGATGTCTTCGAAGGCCTCGGTGCAGAGCTTCATCACCTGCTTGGAGAGCTTCTGGCGTTCGTCGCCACTGACCCACTTGCCGTTGATTTTCTGAGCGCCTTCGTCGGCGAGCTTTTTCCACTTTTCCAACTCGGTTTTGGCGCTGGCGGCATCGGGGCTGTCGGCCTTGGCGCTGTCGACGTAGGACTGCCAGATGGCGACGGCGGCGGCGGCGGTGTCGACCAGATCGGCCTTGCGTTTGGTCTGTGCGAAGGAAACTTCGACTGGGGCGGGCGTTACAGAGGGGGTGGTGTTGGCAGGGGTGGTGGGTTTCTCGGTGTCGACAGGTTTTGCAGTGCTGCCCTTGGCGATGGAGGCGACTTTGTCGCCGGGGATCTGGCGGGATTCGCCGTCGGCAGTCTTGACCCAGTAGTTGTCGCCCTGCTTGATGACGACGCCTTCGACTTTGGTGCCATCCTTGAGGGTGACGGTGTCGGCATGGGCGATGAGGCCGATACCGAGGAGGCCCACTGTGAAGGCTAGGAGCAACAGACGGTTGTTCATACGATTCCCCAAAACCCGGTTCTGCTCTTTCTGACAGAGCCTCGTCATTCGCCGCCATGGTTGGCGGAATGTGAATGTAATACCAAAATTTGGAGGTGCTAACAATGAAGTCCGGGGTTCAAAATGGCGAAGGCGGATGGGTTGCGATGGAACGGTTTGGCGGAGAAATGAGTGGAAAAAGCACGTTGAAATGCGCGCAAAAAATGTGTTTGAACGTTGGAACAAACCTGGTAGGAAATTCAAGTGGTTTTGCGGCCGATGGTTGTGATCCGAGCGGCTCGCGACAGCGGCAAAAAAACCGCCCCCAAACCGACATAAAACCCTCCCCGTTTTGACCCTCGAATGACCCCAAACCGACGTAAAATCGCCCCGTTTTGACCCTGAAATCGCCCCAAACCGACAGAGGTGGAAGTAGGCGGTAAGGAGTAGGCGATAGGCACTTTGGTAGGGTAGCGACAGAGCCGTGCTTACGCCCGAGGGCGGAGAAATCGACGGGGATTGGGCGGCGGGCTTGTCGGGGTTTTCTTCCGCGACAATTGAAAGAGGCTGGTTGGCGAACGGTCGCAGTTTTTCCTCCTTGTGCAGCGGGTGACGGTTTGAGTCACTCCTTGATTGGTGGGATTGTATCTTGTTTGTTAGGTGTTTGTAAATGGCAGAGTGACAGAGTGATGGGATTTTTGGATTGAGGCGGGCCGGGAGGGTGGGAGCCTGCCAATTTGCTATAAGGCGGCGGACGTGATGTCGCGGGGTTTTGATGTGGATGGAACCGGGGTGAAGGTGGATGCGTCGCTCAAGGCGGCGATCAAACCGGATACGTCGTCGCTGACTGCGGAGAATGTCGAGGCCGGGCTGGCGCTGCTGGGGCAGTTGGAGTCGAGCGAGGATTTTGACATTCAGAACCGCCTTGGAGCAGCGCTTCAGAAGACCGCGGCCGCGTTGCCGGCTCTGCGTGCGGCGGTTCAGACCCGCATGAGAGACGTGGCGGAGTTTCGGGCCGCCCACGATCGCGTTGCGCCGTTTCTGGAGAAACTTAAATCGGCACCCGATGATCCGGCGGCCAATCTTTCCGTCGGAAGTTTCGCGTGTTTCTATCAGCGAGACTGGGAGAAGGGTCTTCCGATGCTGGCGAAGAGCACCGATGCAAAGTTGAAGGCGGCAGCGGTTGCAGACCTGGCCGCACCGACGAATGCCGAGCAGCAGTTTGTGGTGGCGGGGATATGGTGGGATCTGGCGAAGAGCGTTAACGGGCTTGGCAAAACGCATGTGCTGGAGCGGGCGGGGAATTGGTACTCGCAGGCAGCGCCGAATTTGTCCGGGCTCAATAAGGCGCTCGCTGAGAAGCGCAGCGTGGTTCCCGATCATCCGGGCATCGCCGGCGGAAACGGGAGCTGGATCAATCTTCTGGCGATGATCAATCCGGCAAAGAATACCCGGGCAGGAAAATGGAAGCTGGAAAATGGTATTTTAACATCGGACAACCAGAACGGGGCCCGGATGTGGATTCCGTATCTTCCGCCGGAGGAATATGACTTTCGGATTGTCCTCTCAAGGAGTGACGGGGACTCGGCGGTGTTGCAGTTCGCGGCGCGTGGCGAGCACGAGATGATCTGGTGCATGGGGTACAACAAGATCTTCGTGCTCAACGAGAAACACCAGGACATCAAATGCGAGCTGGTGAATGGCCGAAAGTACAAGTCGGTGATCAAGGTTCGGAAGGATTCGGTGCAATTCTTCCTGGATGACCAGAAGATTTTGGAAGAGAAGGATGAGGAGAAGCTGTTTCAGCGCGGGCTGTGGAACAGTTTGTCAGATGAAAAGCTTCTGGGTGTTGGATCGTTTTTCTCACCGACCGCGTTTTACAGCATTGAAATCCAGGAAGTGACTGGAAAGGGGAAGGCGCTGGCGGCGAAGTAAATATTGCGCGGGGTGGTCTTCAACTCACTTGGTTGGCTTCTGTTCTGCCACAATGGGGTGCTTGGATGGAATCCTACGGCGTTTTGAATTTTCCGGCCGTATGGAGTTGGAAGCGAAAAAGGCATATCACCTGACGGTTACTTCACATGCTCGGGACGCCGAAAAAGGGATAAGTACATATCTGGCTTTTTTCCCTGTTTTACCGCTTAGGCAACGAAACCCCAGCCCCAGCCACCCCCATGATCTTCACCGAAAAGAGATGAAACGCGACATGTTCCGTCAGCCCAAGCTTGACGAATCGCGCCGCCACTGCCTCCTGAATATCCACGTCCCATTCGGCCTCCTCACCCTTCGCCTCCCAAATCTGGGTCCAAGGCCCCTCATTGGTAAGGCCCGCCCACGCGGTGAGCGTCTTCGCTCGCCCTCCGTTACTACCTCGGCGGTTTACAATCTCCATCCGGGTCACCCGCGCCGCCGCTCCCAGATCAATAATGATAAACGGATGCTCCTCGTCCATCGTGTGAAATGCAAAGCTGTCGTCATAACCGCCACCTTTTCCATTCAGCAGACTGGGGAGCGGCTTCCGTTCTGGCCTGTCCATCGAACTAACCGTGTACGTCGCCGCCTGTGAAATCCACGTCACATCCCCCACCGTGCGAGTTTGCCCCGTGATTAAAGAGGCAATTCTGTTCTGGGCCTGTGACTTCGCCAGCCCCGTCAAATCGGGCAGCGCCCTCTGATATAAACTCCCGGCGTGTCCCTGCATGCGAGTCCCCGCAATGCCGGGTAACTTCGCGCCCGCCGCCCACCAATCATCCGCCACCCCACCCATCTCCTTCGCGTCCCCCACCCCCGCAAGCTCTTTCGCCGCCACCTTCCTGAGCGCCTCAACACTCCCGCGCGACAACAACCCCAGCCCGACCGCCCAATCATTCGCAACGAAACACCGGTACTTCCCAACCACCAGATTTGCGGCCGGATCATTCGGCTTCTGCGACAACACATCCGTAGCTCTCGTCGCCTCGGCGTACAGTGCTTTTGCTTCCTTCACCTGCCGAATCAGCGACAACTCATTTCTTCCAAGCGCCGGGTCCACATCTTTCGCCAGGTTCACCGTAAGCCCACACACCTGCTCCGCCGTGTCAAAACGACTCGCCTCGACCATCGAATCCGTGAGCGCATTCGCTGCCACAACAAATTTCAACTTCTCCGCCGACGTCTTCAACGACTTGCTAAGCACCGACAGTGCTTGAACTTTCATCGCAAATGCATCGATCTGAAACGTCTTTGCCGTTCCGTCAATAACCGCCAACACAACATCCGTATCCCGCGCCCGCACCGCCATCTCCCGCGCCGCTACAAGCATCGCAAATTGGCGTCCACGATCTGTTTCACTCGCCGACGATTCAACCAGGTTCTTTGATAGTGACAGCAGTTCCTCCACCGTCTTTGCCCTCGCAAACTCCGCCTTATAAACATCCTCCACAAGCCGCGTCGCGTCCTTCAGCGCCGCCGCATCTGGCACCGGCAACTTCCCAGCCTCCCCAGTCTCACTCGATGTGGATGGTAAACCCTTTTCAGAACGAACAATCCCCGGCCGCGCCAGCAGAACGAGCATGCCGCACAGGACGATCACCGCCTGCCGCACGAAGCCCAGCCTGATGAATCGCGACTCGAATCCCATACCTTCTCCTCATCGCTCAATCGCGTGACCCGCCAACACCAATCCAGAGCAACGTGCTAATTTCGGATGTGTCCCAACCCCCGTGAGGCTATCAACACCCCACGCCAAAAACAATTTACAGCTACCAACCTCTCCAAACAAACTCCAACATTCTCGTTGACAGAACCCTAACACACGGCGTACGATCCCACCAGCAGCAGATGCCCCAACGGGGCATTCCCTGCCGCCGGGCCAATCAACCCGGCACAATACGAGCGAGAGGGGTCCACCATGATCAGGAACAATCGATCCAACGCCGCCCAAGGCCCGCTCCGCACCAGTGGCCAATCTTTCCCACCCCGCCAACCACCCAATACTTCGACGTTGGAAGTTGAGCGTTGGAAATTCAAAGTTCGCATTCCCCAATACGGCGCGTCTACCCCTTCGCCGCTCGTTTGCTCCCGCCCCAAGCTCGCCAAACCCGTCGTCGCCATCTCCTCCCACTCTGCATTTTGCACTCTGAAATCAGCCTTCTACCCCCACGTCGTTTGGTGGTCGGTTAGTGGTCGTTTCCTGGTCGGTCACAGGTCGGTTAGTGGTCGATTGATGGTAGGTTACAGGTCGGTTGGTGGTCGGTTAGTGGTCGGTTTAAAACAACCATCCGCCACCCCCGCACCATCCCAATCATCGACCAAACCAGCACTTATAAAAAACGACCCGCGCCAAACCGACATCCAACTCAATTGCGCGCATTTTTTCCGCCCCTCAGCACCCAGCACTCAGTCCTCAGCACCCCGTCGCTTTATGGCGATTCGACGGTCAAAACGGGGCGATTCAACGTCGGCTCTCCACCCTGCATTCTGCACTCTGAAATCTGCATTCAATGGCCTGTCCCGCCATCCCGCCCTACCCATTCATCATCACCCCGCTATATTGACTTCCTTGACCAAGCGCATCGCCATTCTCGGCTCCACCGGCTCCATCGGCACCAACGCCCTCGATGTCGTCGAACACCTCGGCACCCCCTACCACGCGATTGCACTTAGCGCGCATCGGCAACTCGACAAGCTGCTCGAACAGGTGCGCAAGCACAAGCCGGCCGCCGTTGCGCTGGCCACCAACGACATTCCCGACGCCGCCCGCAAAGAGTTGGCCGCCGCCAACGTTCAGCTCTACACCGGCCCGGCCGGTCTCGAGCAGATGGTTCAGCGCGACGATGTCGACATCGTTCTCGCCGCCATCGTCGGTGCGGCCGGCCTTCCCGCGGTCTTCGCCGCCGTTCGCGCCGGCAAGCAACTCGCCCTCGCCAACAAGGAAGCCCTCGTTGTCGCCGGCTCGCTCCTGATCCCAGAAGCCCGTGCGGCCGGCGTCGATATTCTGCCCGTCGACTCTGAACACTCGGCCGTCTTCCAGGCCATGCGCTGTGGCCGCGGCCGCGAGATCAAACGCATCATCCTCACGGCCAGCGGCGGCCCCTTCCGAACCAAATCGCTCGAGCAAATCAAAAACGCGACGGTCGCCGACGCCCTCAACCATCCCACCTGGCGAATGGGCAACAAAATCACCATCGACTCGGCCACCATGTTCAACAAGGCCCTAGAGATCATCGAAGCCTGCTGGCTGTTCGACCTGCCACCTGAAAAAATCGAGGTTGTCATCCATCCCGAATCCATCGTCCATTCGATGGTCGAGTTTGTCGACGGCTCGGTGATCGCCCAGCTTTCGCCGCCGGACATGCGGCTGCCGATCCAATACGCATTGACTCACCCGTCGCGCGCCGCCGGTCCTGCGCGCCGACTCGATTTGAGCCGCGCTTTTTCGCTGCGGTTTGAGCCGCCGGATTTTGAGCGCTTCCCGTCGCTGAAAATCGCGTACGACGTAGCCCGGCGCCGCGGGACGTTCGGCGCGGTCATG
>JBBRHH010000092.1:0-14432 GCA_038222915.1 Tepidisphaerales bacterium | reverse complement strand
CGCTTTGATCTCCGCATACCCGGTAAAAATCAGCCGAATCGCGGTCGGGTGGGCGCACTTCACTTGCGCCAAAAACTCCACGCCTGACATCTCCGGCATGCGCTGATCGGTCATCACGATATGCATCTCGTGATTCTGCATCAACTCAATCCCCTCCTGCCCGCTGGTTGCGGTGTACACCTCAAACTCACGCCGCAGCAGCCCGCGCAGCGAAAACAACATCTCCGGCTCATCATCAACGATCAAAATTGGACGCTTGGTCGCGGTCGCAGACATGTTTCGCTCCTTGGCTATCCCCATCCTAGCTTCGCGCCCTGTTATCGAAAAGCCGATTTCGCCCCGCACGATGCGAAGCGGGTCCTTGTGTTGGGCAATGCGCACCGGTTCAATTGGCGAAATGCGACCCAATCTCATTGCTCTTGTGATTCTTCTGGCGGCTGGCTCTGGTATTGCGGCCGATGAATATCCACTTGCTGCCGCTGTCGAGTGCCGTCCTCGGGCGGGCCTGCCAAACTTTCTAGCGAAGTTGAAGGGTGGAAAGGAAGTTCGCGTTGCTTACCTGGGTGGATCCATCACGGCGCAGGAGGGATGGCGGCCAAAGACTCTCGCGTGGTTTCAGAAGACTTATCCGGAAGCGAAAGTCTCGCAGATCAACGCGGCCATTGGCGGCACGGGGTCGGACCTTGGTGTGTTTCGGTTGAAGCAGGATGTGCTGGACCATCGGCCGGATTTGATGTTTGTGGAGTTTGCCGTGAACGACGGCGGGCATGCGCCCGAGTCGATTTACCGGTGCATGGAGGGGATCGTGCGGCAGACGTGGAAGGCCTATCCGGATTGCGATATTTGCTTTGTGTATACGCTGGTGGATGAATTTGCGCCGACGTTGCAGGAGGGGAAGTTTCCGCGGGCCGCTTCGGCGATGGAGAAGATCGCGGATCACTACGGCATTCCTTCGATTCACATGGGGCTGAAGGTGGCGCAGTTGGCGAAGGAGGGGAAGCTGGTTTTTAAGGGAGAGCTTCCAGGGCTGGTGCAGGAGAAGCAGCCCGCGGTGCCGGTGATTGTTTTTTCAAAGGACGGGGTGCATCCGTATCCGGAGACGGGGCATGAGCTTTATCTGCAGTCGATTGTGCGGTCTTGGCCGGGGATTGAGGAGGCCTCGAAGAACGCCAGGCCGCATGAATTGAAGGCCGCGTTTGTGGCGGACAATTATGAGCGGGCGCAGATGGTTTCGATTGAGAAGGCGAAGCTGTCGGCGGGGTTTGTGCGGCTGGATTCGAAGAGCGACAAGCTCGCGAAGTCATTTGTGGAGCGGATGCCGGTGCTGTACAAGGCGGATCGGCCGGGGGAGATGATTTCGTTTAAGTTCAAGGGGACTTTTGCGGCCGTTTATGATTTGCTCGGGCCGGACTGCGGGCAGGTGCGGGTGACGGTGGATGAGAAGCCCGCGGTGCTTCAGCCGCGGTTTGATTCGTACTGCACTTACCACCGGCTGGCGACACTGGTCGTTGGCGCGGATCTGCCGGAGGCGGTGCATTCGGTGAAGATTGAGTTGGATGCGGAATCGCCGGACAAGGCTGCGATTCTGGCGAAGCGGAATGAGAAGATGGATGATCCGAAGCGGTTTGAGGGGAAGTGTGTTTATCCGGGGGCGATTCTTGTGGTTGGGGAGTTGGTGGAGTGAAAGTTGATCGGGTGCGAATGTTCACCGCGGGGACGCCGAGGCGCGGAGGGAGGAGAGAGTGGCCGCGCTGGGGCCTGTTGCTTGGTGGCTGCTCGGGCTTGGTCTGCCGGACGACGTAGATCCTTCACTTCGTTCAGGATGAGATCAAGACCCTGTATCCATTTTTACCACGCCGCGCTGGCGTTTTACTGCGATGATTCTTTGTTCGAGGCTTCGGAAGAGGGGCTCGGGGTTTGGGAGGCCGATTAACTTCAGTTCTCGTTCCTGATCGTCGCGGGCGCGGACGTCGATGTCGCCTACGCCCATGATGCGCTGGAAGAAGGACTGGTGCCAGCCGATGTGGTCGACGTGCCAGAGCTCTAGGGAGTCGACGGAGCGGGAGAGGAGGCCACGCTTGTAGTCGATGCGGTAGTTGGTGATGCGGTAGCTGATCGACTGGGTCATAAGCCAGGGGATGACCAGTTGGACAAGGCCGACGAGAATGAAGACGGCGATCAGCCAGCCGGGGACGTGGTGGGTTGGAAAGACGCGCATCCAGAAAAAGGGGAGAAGAATGAGGGCGATGCAGATCAGGAAGTGGAGGAACATGCGGCCGAAGCTGGCGCGGACGAGGGGAGAACCTTCGAAGTAGACCTGCTCGCTATCGTCGGGCGGTGCGTGGGGAAGATCAGACGCTGCCGCTGGGGGGACGTCGGTCGGGTCGATGTTGGGGTTTTGCTGGGTCATGATGTTGGATCTTCGCGATTTATTTCTTTGAAAGATCTTCGATTCTCTTCCAAAGCTTCTCGGGCACGGGAACGACGCTCAGTCTGGAGTTGCGTAGCAAATCCCAGCCCGCGAATGCGGGGTCGGCTTTTATTTCGTCGAGGGTGATGGGCCGCTTCAGGGCGGCCTTTGGTTTTATGTCGACCACGGCGAGCTTTTCGTCCTGCTCTTTGGGATCGGCGTAAGCTTCGGACGTGATCTGGGCGACGCCGACGGCCTGGCGCTCGTCGCCGGTATGGTAGATGAGCGCGAGGTCGCCCTTCTTTGCGGTGCGAAGGTGCTTCAGCGCAAGGTTGTTGGCGATGCCGTCCCAGACCGCTTTCTTATCGCGCACGAGGTCTGTCCATGCGTAGCAATCGGGCTCGGTTTTTAGAAGCCAGTAAGCCATAGCTATTCCAACTTACAAGACCACGTGCGAAGGCGGGCCGGCCTGGATGCCCGCGGCGGCGCCGGGATTGTCGCTGAGCTGGCGCTGGACGGTTTGATTGACCTTGCGCAGGAGATCGATGAAGTCGGTCTGGGCCATGTGCATGGCCTTGATCTTGATGTGGGAGGCGATCTGCATCTGCAAGCCTTCAACCTGCATGCGCTGGGCGTCGGTCATCGGCATGCCGGCCTGTTCCTGACGGGTGAGGTTGTCGAGCTGGCGGTTGAATTCGTTCATCAGGCGGGTGGCGTCGGGATCGTCGGCGACGGATTTCTGTGCGTCTTTGTAGCGGGAGACGAGGGGGTGCTGGGCGACCATGTGGCCGAGCTTGGTGGCGGAGTCCATGATTTCGGTTGTATCGACGGGCATTAACGTGTCCTTTGTTGAGGAGGCCAATATAATGCGGAGCGCGGGTTGGGGCGAGGGGAAATGTGGGAAAGATGTTTGGGGATGGAGAAGAGGGCGAAGACAGGCTTTGCCCCTGCGGTAGAAAGTGCATGAATCCAGAGCGGTATCATCGTCAGCAGTTGCTGCCTCAGATCGGGGCCGAAGGGCAGGCGCGGCTTGCGCGGGCTCGGGTGCTGCTGGTCGGATGCGGGGCGCTGGGGAGCGGGATTGCCGATCAGTTAGCGCGGGCCGGTGTGGGTTACTTGCGGATTGTGGATCGGGATATCGTTGAGCTGACGAATCTGCAACGGCAGGTACTTTTTGACGAGCTGGATGTGGAGCAGTCGCTCCCGAAGGCGGTGGCGGCCGGCAGGCGGCTGGCGGTGGTGAATTCATCCGTAACAATCGATGCGCGGGTGACAGATCTGCATGCAGGGAATGCGGAGAGCCTGATGGGGATCGGATCCGAGCATCCGATGGATCTGGTGATTGACGGGACGGACAACGTGGAGACGCGGTATCTGATCAATGACGCCGCCGTGAAGCATGGGGTGGCGTGGTTGTATGGGGGTTGTGTTGGGACGGAGGGGCGGGTGATGCCGATGTTGCCGGGGGGCGCTTGCTTGCGGTGTGTGTTTGAAACGCCGCCGAGCGGGGCACAGTTGCCGGCGTGTGATACGGCCGGCGTGCTGGGGGCGGCGGCCGCGGTGATTTCTTCTCTGGAATCGGCGCTTGCGATTCGATTGTTGGCGGGCGGGGCGCCTTCAATGCTTGCGGATGCGGCACTGGTGACGGTGAATTTGTGGCCGGTGCGGTTTCATTCGGTTTCGCTGGTGGATGCGAAGCGCGCGGAGTGCTTGTGCTGCGGGGCGAAGCGGTTTTCGTTTCTGGACAATGTTTCGCATGCGACCTCGACGAGTTTGTGCGGGCGGAATGCGGTGCAGTTGCGGGGGACTTCGCGGCTTTCGCTCGATGCGATGGAGTTGAAACTGAAGATCGCGGGTGAGGTGGAAAGTACGCCTTATTTTTTGAGATGTGCGCTGCGGGAGCCGGCCGGGATGTCGATCACGGTTTTTCCGGATGGGCGGCTGATTGTGCATGGGACTGCCGACGCCGGGCGCGCGCGGGCGGTGGCGGCGCGGTATGTGGGAGCGTAGGGATGCGCGGTTCGACCGTCCGCGCGTCATTGGTTATATTGCGTGTCTCACAAGGGCGGTGACGGCGGATTGCAGGAGAGTCATTTGAATCGATTTATATTGAGCGGCGTATTCGTCTTGGTGTGCGGTTGTCTGGCCTTTGGGGAGGAGGCGAAACCCGACGCGTTGGGCGAGTTGGAACGGATTGTGTTTGTGGGGAACACGTATATCGAGCAAGAGCAGGCCGCCGGTTATCTGGAGACGATGCTCACCAGCCAACAGCCGGGGAAGAACCTCACTTTTCGAAATCTGGGCTGGAGCGGCGACGATCTCCTGGGCCGGGCGCGGATTGAGTTTGCGCCGCTGGAGCAGGGCTTTGCGATTCTGACCAAGCAGGTGGCCGACGCGAAGCCGGGGATGATTCTGGCCAATTACGGAATGAATGAATCGTTCGCTGGGCCGGCGGGGCTGCCGGAATTTGTGAAGCAGTATTCGGCCGTGCTGGATGCCTTTGCGAAAACGGGAGCGAAGCTGGTGCTGTTGTCACCGATCTCACACGAGGACCTGGGTCGGCCGTGGCCTGATCCGGCCGGGCATAACAAGAATCTCAAGCTCTATTGCGACGCGATCAAGAAATTGGCCGAGGAACGCAAGGCGTTGTATGTCGATCTGTTTGAGGTGAAGGGTGAGGCCGGCTCGCCTATGACGACGGATGGGATTCATCCCACGGCGTATGGGTACTGGAAGTACGCAATGGCGACGGTGAAAGGGATGGGAATCGCACCGGTGACCTGGGATGTGAGCCTCGAAGCAGGCGGAGCGGCGAAGGCGAGCGGGTGCAAGGTTTCGGACGCGAAGGTGACGGCCAAGGGTGGGAGTTTTACGGCGGCCGATGAAGTGCTGCCGATGCCGGTTGCGCCCGAGGGCTCGCATGCGAATGAGCCGGCGGCCGGTTATGAACGGATGCTCCATGTGAAGGGATTGGCGGCGGGGAAATATGCGGTGAAGGCCGGCGATCTGGTGGTGGCTGTTGGCAGCGGTGATGATTTTGCCAAGGGGGTGCGGGTTTCGGGCGGGCCGGAAACAAAGCGCGTGCATCAGCTGCGTGAAGAGATCAATCTGAAGAGCAGCTTCTTCTTCCGGCGATGGCGGCCTCAGAACGACACCTACATCATCGGATTCCGCAAGGGTGAACAGGGGCGCAACGCGGTGGAGATCAACGCACTGGATCCGCTGGTCGAGGGGAAGGAAGCCCAGATCGCCAAGCTGCGCATGCCGGCGACCGTCACTTACACAATTGAAGCTCAATAAGGTTTGAACAACATGGATATCTCGAAGATTTCTCGCGCGTTGGTTGCGTTCTCTGCTTCGTTGATTTTGTCGGCGTCGTCGCTGCGTGCGGCGGGTCCCAACGGCGATGTGACTGACCCCGATCCGGAACTGGAGCTGAAGAGCTTTCAGGTGCCCGAAGGTTTTCAAGTAAACCTGTTTGCGTCCGATCCGCTTCTGGCCAAGCCCGTACAAATGAACTTCGATCCACAGGGGCGGCTCTGGGTGGCGACTTCGGAGAGTTATCCGCAGGCGAAGCCAGGGGAGATTGCCAACGACAAGGTGATTCTGCTGGAGGACAAGGACGGCACCGGAAAGGCCGGGGCGGCGAAGGTTTTTGCGGATCACCTGGTGATTCCCACTGGCGTGCTTCCAGGTGATGGCGGCGTTTATGTTGCCAACAGCACCGAGCTCGTCCATCTGTCCGATACTGACGGCGATGGCAAGGCCGACAAGAAACGGGTGATGCTGTCGGGATTTGGCGTCGAAGACACGCACCACATTATTCACACGTTTCGATGGGGGCCGGGCGGGCAGCTTTTTTTTGAACAGTCGATCTACATTCACAGTGCGATTGAAACGCCGTGGGGCTTGAAGCGCTTGCGCGGCGGCGGGGTGTGGGACTATCGTCCGAAATCCGGCAAGCTGGATATTTTTGTCCGCGGGCTGGTGAATGGATGGGGACATACTTTTGATTACTGGGGACAATCGTTCGGCACCGACGGCGCGGGCGGCGAGGGCGTGAACTACTTTCTGCCCGGCGCGATTTTCACCGCCTCGCCGGAGGGGAATCGGGTGTTGAAGGGATTCAATCCCGGCAGCCCGAAATATGCCGGAGCGGAGATTCTTAGCGGCCGGCATATCCCGGACGACTGGCAGGGAAATCTGATCACCAACGATTTCCGGGCAAACCGCGTTTGCCGTTTTGAGATTCGCGATGACGGCGCCGGTTTTTCGGCCAAGCAGTTGCCCGATCTGATCAAAACAAATGACCGCGCCTTTCGACCGATTGATATCAAGATGGGCCCGGACGGGGCGATCTATATTGCCGACTGGTACAACCCGATCATCAATCACGGCGAGGTGGATTTCCGCGATGCGCGCCGCGATCACACGCATGGACGCATCTGGCGCGTGACGGTGAAGGATCGGCCGCTGGTTGAGCGGCCAAAGCTCGTTGGGCAGCCGCTGAAAGATGTTGTTGAGGCTCTTAAAGCGCCGGAGGCATATACGCGGATGCAGGCCAAGCGGGTGATGGCGGAGGCCGACCCGAAGGAAGTCGTGCCGGTTCTGGCGGCGTGGGTGAAGGCCCTGAGCGCGAAGGACAAGCTGGTGGAGCATCATCGGCTGGAGGGATTGTGGGCCTATCAAAGCATTGATGTGGTCGAGCCGGCGCTGCTGGCACAGGTGCTGCAGTCGAAAGAACCCAGCGCGCGAGCGGCGGCGGTGCGTGTCGTTTCGCAGTGGCATGATCGTTTGGACAATCCTGTCGAGCTCTTGAGCACTGCAATTCAGGACGAAAATGCCCGCGTGCGGCTTGAAGCAGTCCGGGCGCTGGCGGCGATTCCGTCGGCGCGTGCATTTGAGATTGCCGCCCAGGTCCTCGACAAACCAATGGACCCGTTCCTTGATTACGCGCTTGCGCGAACGGCCGATGATCTTCAGCCGCTGTGGGCGCCGGCGCTGCAGGCCGGGCAGATCACCTTTGGTGGTCAGCGCAAGCAGCTTGAATACGCGATGCAGGCGGCGCGGTCGCCTGCCCTGTTGAAGAAGTTGATCGAGCAGTTGAAGGCCGGCAAGCTCCCGGCCGACGCGGAGCAGAACATCGCGAACCTGACGGCCGCGATTGGCGACAAGGACGATGCGGGAGCGGTGCTGGACCTTGTGTTAAACGCCAAGGGGGACATGGTTGGCCGGCAGGCGATGTTGCTGGAGCCGATGCTTCGCGCCGCGCGCGAGCGGCAACTGCAACCCGCCGGGGATCTGGCACGACTCAAGCCGCTGATCGATCAGAAGGATGAACCATTGCGGGCCGAGGCCATTCGTTTGGCCGGAGCGTGGAAGGTCGAGGCGCTGCGCGAAGATGTGGCAAAGATTGCACTGGCGGCCGATACAAGTGACACCGTTCGCCTCGCCGCTGTCGAGGCGCTCGCGGATCTGAAAGGGCCGCAAAGCACCGAGTTGCTTCAAAAGATGTCGGACAAAGCCAATCCGCCGGCGACACGCGTGATTGCGGTTGCGGGACTGGCGGCCATTGACCTCAAGGACGCCGCTGCCCGTGCGAGTGATGTTTTGACCGGCCCGGGCGGCGCAGATCCGGCCCCCCTGCTCGCGGCGTTTCTCGCCCGCCAGGGTGGATCCGATGCGCTCAGCGGCGCTCTCGCTTCAAAGAAAGTCCCGGCCGACACCGCGAAGCTCGCGCTGCGTTATCTGCACGGGGCCGGCCGTGATGAGCCGAAGCTAACGCAAATGTTGACCGATGCGGCGGGGCTGGTTTCGCGGGCGCGGCAACTGACGCCGGCCGAGATGAAGCAGCTTCAGGCGGATGTGCTCGCCAAGGGCGATGCCGCCCGCGGCGAGATTGTGTTCCGCCGGGCCGAGCTCAGTTGCTTCCAATGCCATGCCATTTCGGGCGCGGGCCCGCGGGTTGCGCCGGATCTGGCAAGCGTCGGGGCGGCGTCGCCTTTTGACTACGTGGTGGACGCCGTCCTGCTGCCAAACAAGGCGGTGAAGGAAGGGTACAACGGCGTCGACGTAACGACGAAAAACGGCGACAACGTCAGTGGCGTAAAGCTGCGCCAGACGGCCACCGACCTAGTACTGCGGAACACGGCGCAGGATGAAATTGTCATCCCGTTGAATCAGATTCAGGAGCAGCGCGATATTGGATCGCTGATGCCGTCGGGATTGGTGGACACGCTGACCGATGCGGAGTTTGTAGACCTGATGCGTTTCCTGAGCGAACTGGGCAAGCCCGGTCCGTATGCGGCGAAGTCGGGGCCGGTGGTGCGCAGATGGCAAGTGCTGGATCCGGTGCCGGCCGACTTGGCGGTCGGAGATTCGAAGTCGTTGCCCGCGGCACTGGCGCACAACGGCCGGCTTTTGTGGCGCCCTGCGTATAGCCTGGTGAGCGGATCGCTGCCGCTGGACGACCTTACGCGGGCGAAGTTGAAGCCAGTTTCAATTGCGCGCTTTCAGTTGGATGTGACTTCGCTGGGAGAGATGAAATTAGCGGTCAACGTATCGGCCGGGCTGACGCTGTGGTTGGATGAAACACCCGTGCAAACGGAGGAATTCATGATGCTCCACCTGGAACGCGGGATTCACACGGTTACGGTGCAGGTGGATCATGCTGCGCGCGGCGGGGGAGCGCCGCTGTGGCTGGACCTGGAGGAAGTGAAGGGATCGACGGCCCGTGCACAGGTGGTTGGAGGAAAGTAAAACCTCCGGCCCGCCTGCGACTATCGCCTCATACATACTGTAACGAACTCGCGCAGCACGAAGTTTACTTCTTCGGGCTGTTCCATCGGCGACATGTGACCCGCATTTTTGATCACGCACAGCCGCGAACGCGGAATCTCCCGGTTCATCGCACTCGCACCGGCAGGCGGTGTAATAACGTCGGAGTCGCCGACAATGATTAACGTCGGCACCGCGATGGACGGCAGTTCCGCTCGAAAGTCTTCGCGCTCACGCATCGCGACAAGGGCGTGTTCGATCGTTTCCGGCGGACACGCTTCCATGATCTCACGCAGATTTTTGACGACCGCTGCATGTCGATGCATCGTGGGCGGGGCGAGCATTTTCGGCTCCATCTGGTCGGCAATTGCGGCCGATCCCTTTGTGCGCGCAACCTCGATCATGGTGTTGCGGTTCTTCTTTCCATCGGTGTCGTCGGCCTCGGCGCGGGTGTCGACGAGAACGAGGCCGGCGAGGTCGGCGGGAAATCGGGTGACGTACTTGAGCGCGAGGTAACCGCCCATCGAAAGTCCGGCGAGGATGGCCGGGCGGGCGTTGATCTTATTCAGAAATGCGTGCAGTGCATCCGCCATCGACTGCATGGTGAACGGCGCGGTCGGTCCGCTTTGTCCGAAACTGGGGAGATCTACGCTGATCACACGACAGTATTCAGAGAGGCCTTTGATCTGCTGCTCCCAGATCCGGCGATCCAGCGGAAAGCCGTGGACCAGCACTAGCGGTTGGCCGGTGCCTTGCTCGTCGTAGCTCCAGGTCGTTCCAGATATTTCCGTCGTCGGCATAGCTGCTCCGTATTCAGACCCCGAATGGCATTATGGTTGGCGCGGGATGTTCGGACAATCGACTTATCAGGGTTCAGGGCTCGGGGCTCGGGGCTCGGGGTTCAGGGCTCGGGGCTGAGGGTCACGTTCGGAACGGCGACTGCACGAATGGCCATGAACATCGGAATCTCCTTGCGGGCCAGATTCTCCGCCGAGGCACGCGGCCCAGCCTCGCTCATCTTGTGGCTTGGCCATTCCTCAATTGCATCCACCAGCAACCCGACAGCGCGAAGCGCCTTGATATAAGCCTGCAACGGCCGATGGAACGTCCAGGTGTACGCCTTCGCATCCTTACCCGGATGCGTGACGATCGGCTCCTTTCGAGGGATCAGATAACGATCGACGCGCCGATATTGTGCGGTGTTACCTTCCCATCCCCAGCTTGTGTACTTGGGTCCGCGAAAGCAGGGGTGCATCATCACCATCACCAGCCGGCCGCCGGGCACGAGGACGCGCTGGATCGATTCGAACACGCCGCTGATGGGGTGAATGTTCTGGATGGCCAGCATGCAGGCGGCCGCGTCGAACCTGCGCTCGAGAATAAATTTCAAATCGCGGGCGTCGCCGATGTAGTACTTGATGGCCGGGTCGCTCCGTTCGCGGGCGAGGCGGATCAACTGGCTGGCCGAATCAACGCCGGTGGCCGTCGCGCCTTTAGCGTGCAGCAGACGGCAAAGCACACCCTGTCCGCAGGCAATGTCCAGAATATTCTGGCCGGCCGGCGGTCCGAGAAGTTTGAGCACGCCGGGCAGAACAACCTCGCGGTGATATTCGCTGCCGGATTCGCCAACCAGTTCGTCATACCAGTCGGCGACCTCGGACCAGTCGGTGCTGGGCTGCTTGCGCGGGGGCACAGGGGGCTTTCGGGAATTCATGAGGGGAGGGAGATTACCAGATATCGCGCCGGCTGACGCACCGAGCACGTATAATCTTCACGATGTCAGTTGCGTTAGGTACATTCTCAATTGACCGCGCGGTAAATGCCGTTGCGAAAGTCCGCGAGCGGTTGTTGCGTGCTTCGGCCGCGCTGAACGCCGCCCGGGTTCGATACGCAGTCGCGGGCGATTACGCCGTCGCACTTTGAGTTTCCCGCGTGGATGAATCGGCCGTGCGCAACACCCAGGATGTGGATATCCTGCTGCGGCGGTCCGATCTGGATTCAGCAAGCAAAGCATTGGAGTCGGTCGGATTTGCCCATCGACACGCCGCTGGCATGGATGTCTTCCTTGATGGGCCTGAAGCAAAGGCCCGCGATAGCGTTCACGTCATTTTCGCAAATGAAAAAGTGAAGCCCGAAGAGGTAACTGCGAATCCGGACGTCGACCAATCGGAAGACGCGGGGAAATATCGCGTCCTGGCGCTGGAAGCGCTCGTGCAGATCAAGCTGACGGCGTTTCGGCGCAAGGACCAAGTCCACCTGCAAGATATGATTTCGGTGGGATAGTTGATGCGTCGTGGATGAAGAAATATCCGCCGCCGCTGGCCGAGCGCCTGCAAACGCTCCTGGACGATCCAAACGGTTAAGCGGCAGACAGTCTCTCACACACGGCGTCGGCGTGACATCAGTCCGAGGCCCGCAAAACCGAGCAACGCAAAGCTCGCCGGTTCGGGAACCGGATTGCCAAACAGCTCAAGTTCTTCAAACTGAAATCGGTTGGTATCGCTGGAAGTGGATCCGATGCCCGTCGCGTCCGTGTTGAAACGAAACGTTGTATAGGCCGTCGTCTGTAGCGGAAAGTCCGTTCCAGCATCGAACTCGATTACCTGATCGCGATCAGTCCAAAGTGCAGCATCCCGGTCGTCTTGCGAGAAAATGGTGTCGAAGTTCACGCCATCGTTGGAGCCAAGGATCTGCCACACACGCGGATCGCGATCGGGGCTGTCATTGCCCGACGTGACAGTAAACTTGGTCAGAAAATGTGGACCGGCGTTGGGTCCGATGTTCAGCGTAGCCTGAACCCAGAGAGGATTGGTCGGGAAACCATTTCCGTCGCCGCAACACCACTTGCTATTACCGCCGCCTGTTTGGTTATCAAAAACATTGAAGGCCGACTCGCCTCCGCCGAAACTTGCCTCTTCGCTGGCGGCGAAGGTCGCATTGTAGTTTACGTCATTTTCGGCATCCCCGTCGTTCTCGGGATCCGTCAAGTCGCCGCCGATGAGGAAACCATCACCGATTCCGCGAATCGTACCCGTAGCATGCGCATTGGTGACCACGAATGCGATAATGCCAGCGGCAATAAGTAGTTGTGCCTTCATCTAGCGGTCCCTCAGCCGGCAACACAGAGTAACTTTCAATCGTGCGGCCTCAGCAATTGACAGTATACGCCAAAGGAGGCCCATTGACCAGTAAAATCATCGATAACGCAAGAACCTCCAATGCTTTATCGGAACTTGCCTTCACGTCGACTACTCTTCCAAGTCGAGAGTAGTTCGGCAATCGACCGCGCGCGGCATTGGTATTTGAGAAGGGGCGATCGGGACTCACGTCCCTGGCGATGATTCGGCAGGACGGCTCGGTTGCGCCGCCGCTGGCCGAGCGCCTGCAAACGCTCCTGGACGATCCAAATGGTTAAGCGGGTCGGCTCACTTCACTACTTTCGTCTTCGGCGGAATGGGCTCCAGCATTTTTTCCATCTCAGGCGGCGCTGGAATGGAGAACGTCATCCGCTCTCCCGTGCGGGGATGTTCAAACGACAACGTCGTCGCCACCAGCAGCAGCCGTGTAGATCTCGATTCATCCGGCATCTCAGGCCGGCGATACATCTCATCGCCAACGATCGGATGGCCACGCTGGCTCATGTGCGTGCGGATCTGGTGTTTGCGGCCGGTCTGAAGAGTGATTTTGACGAGAGCGTACTTTTTGTTGTGGCGGAGCACTTCGTAATCGGTGACGGCCGGCTGACCGTGATTTGGCCGGCGCGTCGCGCGCACGGTCCCATCGGGGAATTCCACGAGATCCGATTTGATCCGATCCTTGGGCGGTTGCGGAACACCGATCACGACGGCCGTGTAAATGCGATCAACCGTGTGATGATAAAACTGGCCCTTGAGCGATTCGTATGCCTCGTCATTCTTCGAAAACACCAGTAGCCCCGATGCATCGCGGTCAAGGCGGTGCACCACGCCAGGCCGCGCATGGCGGTCGGTGTCGGCCAGGTAATTTCGGATGATCGCGATCGACGTCGGCCGCCACTCGCGCGGCGTCGTGCTCGTCAGCAAACCCGGCGGCTTGTAGATGACCAGCACGTCGGCATCTTCATGAATGGCCTTCATCGGATGCAGCGTGTAGTCCGGTTTTCGCGGCTTGTCCTGAACCTGAATGTCGTCGGTTTCCTGAATATTTTGCTTCAGTTTGAAGGCGGCACTTCCGTTGACGAGGACGCGGCCCGCATCGACCATCAGCTTTAAAGTCTGGCGTTTGGCGGTGGGGTATTTGGTGACGAGGTAGTCCAGCAGCAGCATGGTTTTGGCTTTACAGGGTCAGGGGTGAACGGTCAGACTCTTGGAGCGGACTGGGCCTGCCGGAGAAATTCAACCGTCTTTCGCATGGCGTCCAGATCGGAGGGAAGCCCGTCGATGCCGGTCGCGTTGCGGATCGCGCCAATGACGAGATTGAACACGTTTAATGGCCGATTGTCACGGGCATTGTCGTGAGGGGCTGATGGCCAAAACTGATAATGAGGCCCAGACGCGTTTCGATACACATCCATGCCACCCATCGTCGGAACGAACGATTCCCCGCGCCCGTGGATAACCAGCAGCGGTCGAGGCCATAGCTGTGACGCGAGATCGGCGGGGGCAAACTGCGACAGATTCGCGCCCTCGTGCACCGACGCGACCGGAAGCGCGACCGAGCGGATGATCTTATTCAACATACGGGGAAGAACATGCCTTGAGGTCGACTGATCCGGACCGTCCGAATCGGTGTCGCGCGGACGTTCCATCACCAGATCCGCCAGATGGTCGACCGCGGATTCGACAAGATTGTCCGCATCGGCATACGGCTCATAAGCCACCAGCGCGTCGATGTCGCCGCCTGCAGGATCGGCGGCGGCCGCGATCAACGCCGCTGCGCCCGTATTGAAACCAACACCCATGATCCTTGTGGCCAACTGCGGATGATTTCGCTTCACCCACGCGACAGCGCCCAGGATATCGTGCTTGGACGCGTCGCCGAAACTGGAGATCGTGCCGCCGCTTTCACCCTGCCCGCGCGGATCGTAGACCAGGACGTTGAAACCAGAGCGCGATAGGCTTTCGATGATCCCGGGGCGAAACAGGTCTTTGCTCCCAACCCGCGGGCGATTGTCCAATGTGATGGTCTGATCGCGCTGCCTGACAGAAGTGACCAGGTGCTCCTTACGTGATGCGAAGCCCGGGACGACGATAATGGTCTGCGTCGC
>JBBRHH010000091.1:0-14553 GCA_038222915.1 Tepidisphaerales bacterium | reverse complement strand
CGGCGGCCGTGACCTCTACGCTGACTACTACCAGGCAAAGATCAAGACTTCCCAGAAGGACTATCAATCCGCACTCGACATTCTGCGTCCCATCCTCGCGACCAAGACACCCGCCGACCGCCGTATATTTCTTGACGCATTTTTCTCCAATGCGCTGAGCGCACATCAGACGCTCCAGGCGTATCGCGACGCACCTGATCCCGCGTATGCCTTCAGACACCTTTGCCGAAATCTTTCGTGGGGAAAGAACGAGGCGGCCATCCGGGCTCTGATCGATGAACACGCCGGCAAACACGCCACCGACCCATGGCTTTTCTACTATCGCGGCCATTTGCTGGAGCAATCGAAGAACTTCAGCGCAGCAGATCAGGAGTACGCCAGGATCGACGTGAAGAGCCTGGAGGAAACGGATCGCAGCCAGGTTCGCGCCACGCGCGTTCATGCCCGCTTCAAGGCGGGCACGGGACTCTCCGCCTACAGCGATCTTGGTCCAGAGGAACAAACGTTTCAACAGCTGGCTTACCTGTTCACCAATGCAGGGCAGCCGGACCAGCTCCGAACGTTGATTGACCTGCATCGATCAGACGAGCCCACCGACGCAAGCTTGAAGAGCTGGGATATCGAGGTGATGTACCTCCGCCATGACTACGCAAAAGTCGTAAGCACGCTCGAGGAAAACAAATCCGCATTTGCGAAAGACGACGACACGTGGCGCGCCCAGGACCACTTGATCCGCAGCCTGTGCCGACTCAACAAATCAGGAAATGCCGTTACAGCCCTCGGCGACTGGGAAATCAAGGATTCCCTTCTTCGGTTGATCGCAAACGCGACGGCAGGCCAAGTGCAAGCCGTTCTGGGCGACATGGCAAAGGTGATGAAGCCCGACAATGACGAAGACCTCTCCGTCGAAGAACTCTACGACGATCCGGATCTGGGCCCGGCCCTGCGCAAGCCCGCCATGCGCGCCGTCCGCGAGAAATACCCCGAACCCACTACCCGTCCCTCCACGCAGCAAGCCGTCGAAGAGTGAGCCGCTTTATTTCTCCCGCCGCGTCGCTATGGTTTGACGTCCCGAAAAAAGGAACTCTATGAAAATTGCAGTCATGCCCGGCGATGGCGTCGGCAACGAAGTGGTTCGTGAAGGCCTGAAGGTCCTGAGCGCGGTCTCGAAGAAATTCGGCTTTACGTACGCCACTACCCATTATCCCTTTGGCGGCGAGCACTACCTCAAGACCAAGGAAACGCTTCCGGATTCCGCGCTGAAAGAACTCGCGGCCCACGATGCGATTCTCTTTGGCGCAGTGGGTGTCGACCCGCGCGGAAGCGCGCAGATTCCGCAGGGGATTCTCGAAACGGAGATCCTTCTGAAGATGCGCTTTGAGCTTGATCAGTACATCAATCTTCGCCCCACACGGTTGATGGCCAACGTGCCGACGCCGCTTAAGAATGTCGGGCCCGACGATATCAACATGATCATCGTCCGCGAGAACACCGAGGGCCTGTATTGCCAGAATGGCGGGTTTCTTTACAAGAACACGCCGCACGAAGTGGCGAACCAGATTGAAGTGACCACCCGGCACGGCGTGGAGCGCGCCATCCGTTTTGCCTTTGATTACGCAAAGCAGTTCGGCCGGAAGAAAGTGACTCTCGTCGCCAAGACGAATGTGCTGCGGTACGCCCACAACCTCTGGCAGCGCGCTTTCGAGGAAGTGCGCGGCGAATACCCGGGAATCGAAACTGACTATCACCACGTCGACGCCTGCACGATGTACATGGTGACCAAGCCAAAGATCTATGATGTGATCGTCACCACCAACATGTTTGGCGACATCATCACGGACCTGGGTGCGGCGATTCAGGGGGGCATGGGCATGGCCGCCAGCGGCAACATCAATCCGACGCGGCAGACGGCCAGCATGTTTGAACCGGTCCACGGCAGTGCACCCGACATCGCGGGCAAAGATTTCGCCAATCCCATCGCGACGTTCCTGTCGGTCGCGATGATGCTCGATTTCCTGAAACAGCCGCAGGCGGGCGTCGCGATCCAGAATGCGTGCCAGGAGATCCTGATGGACAAGAAGAACCACACGCGCGATCTGGGCGGCACGGCGTCAACCACCGCAGTGGGCGAGGCACTATTGTCGGCGCTGACGTAAGCGAGGGTCGAATGGCGATCTCGCCGTACCTGAGAGACCTTCGTGCCAAAGTCGGTCACGCCCTGCTGGTCGTGCCCGCGGTCGACGCCATGGTCTTCAACGCCGAAGGCCAGTTGCTTCTCCAGCGCAGCCGGGACAATGGCCGCTGGTATCTGGTGGGCGGGGCGATCGATCCGGGCGAAGAACCCGCCGACGCCGTCGTCCGCGAGGCTTTTGAGGAAACCGGTGTCACTGTCGTTCCTGAACGCATCGTGGGCGTCTACACCGATCTGGTTCATTACGCCAATGACGATGAGACTTACTACATCTGCACGACGTTCGCCTGCAGGCCGGTCGCTGGAACGCCGCATGTCAACGACGACGAGTCGCTCGAAGTGCGATATTTCGATATCAATGATCTGCCGGAGCTTACGGCGTCGCAGCGCGCCCGTGTCGATGATGCGCTGAAGCACGATTCCCGAGCAGCATTCCGTTGGCAGGGAAGCTGACGGCCTGCTGTTTGAACACATCCTCGCGAATGAACTTGCTTGCCGGATCGCCCGGCCGCCAAAATCGGCTGCGCTGTTTTCGAGGCCGAAAATCAAAGGCGTTCAGCCAGCCGACTAATAACGACGTTCAGCAAAACCCATACGATTGCTATCGACTGGCCGGCCGGCTACCACCGAAAGAATCGGTACGGATCATCCCACTCTTCGGGGGCATCCAGATACAACCCATCGAGCCAGCGCTGCTCGGGCTTGGCCGCATCGAGCGGCTTTCCAAATCGCTCAAGCAACGGGGTCGTGCCCGAAACTCCCATATTCGCCAGCAGCCGGGTGAGTAAGAACGAAGTGCGGCGAAAGGTGCGCTTGAGGTTATACGAACGCGCATAATCGAACTGCCATGGCGCGACTTGGCAGAACACGACGCCCGGATCATGAAAGGCGAGGGCGCTATCGGAAATGAGGGGCAGTTCGCGGGGTCCGCGGAGGTGCAGATCGGCCGCACCCACTCCGGCGAACGCGGATTGCGCCGCGAGCAAACCGCCGAGGTACTCGCGCTTATTGAGCGTTAACTTGAATGGCAAGAGCGAATCGATATCGCGCTGCTGAAGCCCGATCGCGAGCACGCGGCCGCCGCCGTCGAGGAATTTCGCGATCTCAGCCGGGCCTGCATCGAGTTTTCCGCCGGGGGTCATCACGAGCACATTTTCTGGCGATACCTTCCCGGCGTCATCATTCGCTATTTCAACACCAATGGTCTTCAAATACTTCTTCCCCTCCGCCCCACCGACATAAACCGCCTGCCGCGCCGGCTGTGGTTTCCAGGTGGAAAGATAACCCAGCATGTTCGTCACCAGCCGCTCCGCGGCCGGATCAACCTCACTTCTTCCTGTGACATCCAACTGACAGAAGATCACCACGCCCTTGCCCGCGCGATATTCCATCAGCGGGCTGTATTGCAGGCTGAAGCCGCCGTCGACAATTGGGCGAAAATCTCCCCTAGCAGGTTTCTCAATCAACACGGACGTCACACTTCCCCGATTGCCACACCGCCAGACGTGCGACACTGGAATATCGCACCACTTCACGGTTGGCCCATGCTGCGGCCGATTTTCAAACACCAGTTGCGGCGGAACCGTCGTTGCCTCGCCGCGCCAGTCGAACAATTCATCGCCTTGGATCCCGGCCAGAACCGGATGATCGGGAATGCGCGCGAACACCCGGCGCAGTCCATGCTCCGCTACACGAAATCCCAGCCGCTTTTCCAACACCTCTGAAGACTGCTCGAACACAATCACTTTCAACCCATCGCGCACGCGCGAGATGTCCGGCGCGGGGGCATTCAAGCTCAACGCCAGCTTCCCAATGATCAAGGTGTCATATCCCGTCAGATCCGCGTCGGCCTCTATCCGCGTACCAACCACGCCAAGCGTTTCCAACCATGTGGATGTCTGCCCCTTCGGATCAAAGAGCGCCACTTTTCCCAGCTTCGCCGCCGGGGCAGGCGGGGCCAGCACATGGATCACGAACGTGTCAGCCTGTTCCTCCCCATCGCCAAACCGCGCCGTGGCGTGCATCTCATAAGCTCCCGGCGCGAGGGTCGGCGGCAGTTCGAAGTTCAACGGAATGCGAGCCTGCTGACCGGTCTGCACGGTCAGTTCCTTCTCACCTGAGATGGCCGGCGAAAGGCCGAGCGACCAATTGCATCGAAACGCAATTGATCGCCGCGCGTTGTTGATGATCACCAACTGCTTGTGCACGGTTTCACCCGCGCGGAAATTATGGTCTTTCGACGTTACCGCCTCCGACTTGCCGCCGATGTAGGCCAGGACCGGCTGATTGTTGCGCAACAGCGCCTTTCCCGCGGCGGTCGGCACCCAGTCGTTTGCCTGATACGAAATGTCCATGCGGTGAACGCGGTCGTCCTCAAAGTCCGGGCTCAGCCCCGGCCTCTGCAATTTCTCCCAATCCACCCTTAATTCCTTGCGCTTGCGATCCACACCCTCGCGCAGCGTCCAGAACATTCCATACTCCCAGGCCGATATTCCCGAGACTCCAAGTGTGCGAAATCCCCGCCAGTTGTCCGTGATATACATCCCCAGGACTGTGTTGCGATCATCGAATCGCGGCGACCCCACCTCGGTCGGATAGTCCCATCGATGCCACCCTTTCCCACCCTCAAACTCTTTGGCCTCCCAGCGGAGGTTTGCTTTCTCCAGTTCATTGGGTGCAAAGGCCCGATCCCCGAGGAATTCCGCATTCCATTCGGAGAGGCAAAATTCCCACGGAACCGCCGCGCTGCCGAATTCGCGCTGTCCCTTGTACCACCCGCGATACATCGTCCAGTCCCACGTGAAGGGTCCGCCATATTCGCACATGAAGGCGGGCTTCACGCCCTTCTGGGCCCAGTGTCCGAACCAGTCGGTCAGCTCCTGGATGGGCGCGAAGTTCGGATAGAAGTTCATCGTGTGCATCGATCCGATGTTTCCGCCGGCGTGGTGATACACAATCCGTGTCGGATCGATCTTGTGCACAATTGCCTCCGCCCGTAGCGCCAGCTTCATGTTGTCGATCGCCCATTGATCGCGCGCGTCGTGAATCCCGTCGATCAAATCCGGATTCATGTCCTGGTCGTACCCCGTCGCGTTATGGCTCATCGCATAGAAGACCACCGACGGATGGTTCTGCGAAATCCGCGCGTAAAAGGCCGCGTGGCGCGCGTAACCGTTGTTCGCGTCGGCGTCGGCAGCCTTCCAGTCATATTGCGAGAAATGCGGCTGGGTCATCGCCACCAACATCCCCACATCGTCGGCCGCCCGCAGCAATTCCTCAAAGCCGAGATGAGATCCCGGCTCGCACTCATAGTTGTGCGTGTACACCATGTTCACGCCGATTGTCTTCAGCCGAACAAGCGTCTCATGCGCCGCCGCATAGTTCGCCGCCGCTGCTCCAATCGTCGCGCTATCGACCGGCACTGCTGACAGAAATATTCTACTGCCGTTCAGCCAGAAATCCTTCCCGTCGATCCATAGCTCGCGAAAACCGAATCTGGCCCCGAAGCTCGTATCCACGACTTTGCCGCCGGCATCCACGAGCGACAATTTCACCTCGTAGACGTTCTGCGGGGTATGAATGTCCCACAAGCGTTCCGGCTTCCACATCGCGGAGAACGCAAACCGCCCCTCACTCAAATCGCCGGCCTTGAAGGGCTTGCTCTCAAACTTCGCCGGATCCTTCCCTTCGCTGCTGATTATGGCGCGAAGAACGTATTGCGAATCGCGGGCAATTCCTGTCACCGTTGACGAGAAGGTGATGTCGCCGCGGCGCACAGATGTTTCCACCTTCACATCCTCAACCCGTGCTGCCTGCGGGGCGCCAATCAGATAGACATCCCCGCACAATCCGCGCCGCGCCACGGTCCCTTTTACTTCCTTGGCCGACGCGGTGTCCGCGTACGAAAGCATGACGCCTTTTAACGGCAACGCCATGACCAACAGGGCGAGCACGTGCTTCTGTCCGGCCTTGCACAGGTCCGACATATCCAGTTCACCGGCCGGGAAGCGAAGCTCCCCGGCCTTTTTCCCATCCACATAGACTACGGCAAACGAATTGAGATAATCCATCGAGAGGCTGAGCCGCCGCCCCTGCCACTCGGCCGGCACAACGATTTCGCGCTCGTACCAGGCCGCCTTCACGTCCGACAGTTTCGTCTCCTTCCAGGCGGGGTTCACAAACACGGTCTGTGAATCCTTCTGCAGATAGTCGCCGATCCCCGGCCAGCTTCCCGGCACCTTGAAATATCCCCACGCGTCCTTCGGCGGACCATTCGCATCGCCCCTTGCCGGCTGCCAGCGCCACAACCCATTGATGCAGATCCGCTCGCGCGTCGGCGTGGTCTCATGCGACGCTTTGGCCATGTCCCAGACAGCCGTTACGCCCTCAGGCAATTCCGTCGCCGATTGCGCGTTGCACAGACCCACGGCCGCAACGCAAAACGTAACGGCAATCCCCGCGCGACAAATGATCCTCATGGGTTCCCGATTCCTTTCCCAGGGCAAATAACCGACATGCAAGTGTACCTTCTATCTATTGTGGAACTCCCCTGCCGTTTGTGCGTCCAACCGGCCATGAAATCCTTACTCATTATTTGCATGGCCGTCATCGCGTTCGCGTCAAACCTGTTTGCAGCCGATCCTCCGGCAACCCAGCCCGCCATCACCTCCAAACCCGTCGATAAAGATGGGCTGCGGCTCTCCGTCACCCTGGCGCAGAAGCAGTTCACCACCGATGAGCCCATCTCCTTCAAGGCGCACTTCAAGAATGTTTCCGACAAGACATTCTCTCTCTTCAACGTGACCCATTTCTGGAATTGGGACGTATCCCTTACCGATCTGAAAGCCGCCGGCCCATGGCAGATGCACGAAACGTTCATCGGTCTACGCTCGCCAGAGCCCACTGTTCACAAACTTCAGCCCGGCGACACCTTCGATGTCCCTGTCGTGATCGATCCAAAACTTTTCGAGTTCATATGGAAAGGCAATCAAAGCCGCCCCGTCGCCCCCGTCAGGCAGCTGCGCCCGGGCAATTACCGACTCCTGGTCAAGATCAGCCTGGAACAAAACCCAGTCGCCAGGGAAATCGCGTTCGCCGATTGGACTGGCACAATCACAACAGAGCCGCTCGAGTTCGAAGTCATCGACAAGCCCGCCGCCCGTCCGGCAACGCCATGAACAGTCCCGGCATTAGCCAACCAATCCCTTCGCGCATATAACGAATATAGCGTTCGTTGAATCAAGAGAATCCTCACGCGAGGGCGGTTCGTGTCAGCATTCCCCATCAGCCATCAATCTTCTCCCCTCATCCAGGTCACCGACTTCCATAAGTCGTACGGCGAAACCACCGCCGTCGACGGCCTCTCCTTCACCGTCTCCGCCGGTCAGGTTCTCGGCCTCCTTGGCCCCAACGGCGCTGGCAAGACCACCACCATGCGCGCCATCTCCGGCATCATCCCCGCCACCCGCGGCCAACTCCTTGTCGCCGGCTACGACGTTGCCCAACAACCCGTCGCGGCCAAACAGCGGCTCGCCTACGTCCCCGACGATCCCAAGCTCTTCGACGCCCTCACCGTCTGGGAACACCTCGAGTTCACCGCCGCCGCCTACCACGTCGAGAATTTCGCCCCCATGGGCGCGGCCCTCCTCCAACAATTTGAGCTCCTTGATAAACGCGACACTCCCGCACAACAGCTTTCGCGCGGCATGCGCCAAAAGGCCGCCATCTGCTGCGCCTATCTCCACGATCCCGACGCCATCATGTTCGACGAGCCCCTCACCGGCCTAGATCCGCGCGGCATCCGCACCATGAAAGAGTCCATCCTCGCCCGTGCCCAGGCCGGCGCGGCGGTCGTCGTCAGTTCCCATCTCCTCTCACTGATCGAAGACCTCTGCACCCATCTCCTGATTCTCCATCGCGGCCAGAGCCTCTTCTTCGGCCCCGCCGGCGAAGCCGCCGCCGCCTTCGCCGGCGCTGGCGCAGATTCATCCCTCGACGAAGTCTTCTTCCGTGCAACCGAGGCGATGGAGAAAACGCCCAATGCCGCTCTTTAAACTGATCCTGCTGCAAGGTCGCTCCGTCCGCCGGCGTATGCTGCGCGGCGCAAAATCCGTACGCGGCGCGGCCTTCCTCCTCCTCGGCACCATCATTTTCTCCCTCTGGCTCGGCCCCTCCCTCTGGCTCGCCTCCACGACCGCCCGTACCGACCCCCAAATCGTAAAGAACGTCGTCCCCGTCTTCCTCCTGATGATCTGCCTGATGAACCTGGTTACCTCCGCCGGCGAAAAAGCCATCGCCTTCTCTCCCGCCGAAGTCGACTTCCTCTTCCCCGCCCCCTTCACCCGCCGCCAGCTACTCGCTTACAAAATCGGCAAAAGCGCCGCCGCCGCGATGTTCGCATCCCTGATCCTCTCCCTCGTCCTCCTCAAGCATGCCCAGATGTGGATCGCCTGCTACGTCGGCGTCATCCTGACCCTCCTCTTCACGCAGTTCTTTAGCACCATTGTCATGCTCGCCATCCAGAGCGTCGCCGAGCGCGCCCACAGCCGCGCCCGAAAGCTCGTGCTCGGCGTCGCCGCCGCAGTGCTCGTCGTCGGCCTCATGCAGGCCCGCGGCGCAAGCGTCGACGCGAAGCCTCTCGATATAGTCAATCACCTTCGCCAATCCCCCGTCATCCGCGCCGTCCTCACGCCGTTCGGCGTCTTCGGCAACACCCTCACTGCGCCACACATCTACCCCGACCTGCTCAAATGGGGCGGCGTCGCCTTGTGCGTCGACGCCGCCATGCTCTGGATCATCTTTTCCCTCGACACCAATTTTATGGAAGCCGGCATTGCCGCCGGTCAGCGCCACTATGACCGCGTCCGCCGCATGCGCCGCGGCGGCCTCACTGCCATCAGCAGCAAATCCACCATCCGCTGGCATCTCCCGCCCTTCCCGTGGGCGGGCGGCGCAGGACCCATCGCCTGGCGTCAGATCACCGCCGCACTGCGCGGCTCGCGCGGCCTTTTGCTCGTTCTGCTCTTCGGCGGCCTGGTCGTCGGTCCGGGCGTGCTGCTCGGGCGCAGCCACCGCGATGCTACCGGACCCATCGTCACCGGCCTGGCCTGGCTCACCGTCTTCCTCTCCTCCACGCTCAAGTTCGACTTTCGCGGCGATGTCGATCAGATGGAAAATCTCAAGGCGCTGCCGATCCGGCCCGCCGCCGTCGCGCTGGGGCAGCTCGCCGCGCCCACGCTTCTCATGACCGTTGTCCACGCCGTGCTGCTGGTGACCGCCGCCATTCTCTCGCCAGCGTCCAGGCACTATCTGATTGCCGCGGTGTTCCTCTCGCTTCCGCTCAACGGCCTTCTTTTCTCGGTGGAAAATCTCACCTTCCTGCTGTTCCCGTCCCGCATGGCGACGGCGTCGCCCGGTGACCTGCAAAACTTCGGGCGTCAGGCGGTCCTGTTCTTCCTGAAGATCGTCATCCTGATCGCCGCCGCCGGCATCGCCACTGTGTGCGCCGGCGCACTGTGGATGATGATCGGATTCAAACTGATTCCACTTGCCATCGTTGCGTGGATCGTCCTGATGCTTGAGGTGGCGGCGCTGATTCCCGCGATGGCGTTCGCGTTTATGCGCTACGATCCAAGTGCCAACACGCCGACGTGATCAGTTCTCCAGATCCTTCTTCCCCACCTGCCCAAAATCCCATTCCTCTTGTGAATCGGGGTCATAGCGCACAGCGACGCGATCGCCCACCTTTACCTTGGCGAATTCGTCCGGCGTCATCTGGAATATTAACGTGGTTTGCGCGCCGCCCGGGGCGTATCGGCTGCTGCACGACTTTTCAGTTCCGACATACAATACCGCGGCCGAATTGATCGTAGGGAACGGCCGCGGACTCGATACCGTAATCAGCACGTTCCCGCCGGCGCCCTTATGAATCGCCATCGTGTTGGCCGTGGGCTCTTTAGCCTGCTGCGTTGCCGCCTTGCTGCGCATCAGCCCCTGCACCTCAAGCCATTCGGTAAACCGGTCGATCCAGTGGTCGATCGGCAGGCCGCGCTTGGACATTCCAAATCCGTGTCCGCCTGTGGAATACATATGCAACTCCGCCGGGCGCCCGGCGGCCTTCCAATCCGTGTACAGCTTCACACTCCCATTGGCAGCACCCTTGTCATCGCCCGCGCAGACGATGAACAGAGGCGGAGCATCCTCGGCGACCGCGCCTGGCTTTCCCGGGCCATATATGGGCGCGGCGAAGTTTGGTTTGCTTTGGGCATCGTGCTCCATGACAACGCCCATGGTGACCGATCCGCCGGCCGAAAATCCCAATATTCCGATGCGGTCAGAATCGATCTTCCATTCGGTTGCGTGCTGCCTCACCACCTTGATCGCCTGCCGCCCATCGGCCGCGCCCAGGGCAACGATGTCGATGGCAGCGCCTTTGGGCTCCTGTCCTTTCTCGAACAGTTCCTGCGACTCTCCCGTGTTCAACAACCGGTACTTCAGAACAAACGCGCTTACGCCGCGCGACGCCAGCCATTGCGCCACCGCAGTCCCTTCGTTTTCCCACGAATGAAAACGAAAGCCACCGCCGGGCGCGATGACCACGGCAGTGCCTGTCGACTTTGCCGGATCGGCGAAAAATGCCGTCAACGTCGGCTTGGTCACGTTCCGAATCATCTGTTTGTGGTCCCACGCATTTGCATAGGCCACTTCCTTTTGCGTCCAGTCTTCCGACCCGGGTGCGACACCCGGCCAGATCGGGATTTCCAGCGGTTTTCCTTCCTCCGCGAAAGCGTTCCATGCAAAACCCGACAACAGCAGCACACTCACGCAAATCATCCATCGCATGGCGACTCCTCGTTTAAACCTCGCAATACGATCTAATGTACCCGCAATCGCAACACGCGCCGCCAGGGTGCGTAAACGATTGCAGTCCCCAACGGAGTTTGCCTCGAATGAAATCTCGATATCTGCTGGGCCTTGCCCTCGCCACAATAACGTTTGCCAACCCGTGCCCATCGACCAGCCGCGCCGAAGCACCCGCGCAGGCGCAGCCCGCGATCACCGCGCCCACCCTGTCCCGCGACGCTAAAGGCATCGTCAGTCTCGCGGACGCCACCCCTGGCCTGATCATCGCCTACACCCTCGACGGCTCCGACCCCGACCGCAGCGCCGGGGATTATCTGGCGCCCATTGAGCTTGCTCATGGCGGCACAGTTAAAGCCCGCGCTTATTCCGCCGACCGAAAACAAAAGAGCGAAGTGGTCACGGCGAAGTATGAGCCGATTGCGGGCATGGAGCCTCTGCCCAGCACGATCGTGCCGATCACCCAGGCCCGCAACTACGCCAGTTATGATTGGTCCAAACGCCATGCCGAAGTGTGCGCCGCCGTCGCTTCCGAGCAGCCGCAGGTGATTTTCATCGGCGACTCCATCACGCACAACTTCGACAAGAACATCTTCAAGGAAGCGTATGGCTCGTACCATGCTGTCAACGCCGGCTACGGCTGGGACCGCACGGAAAACGCCCTGTGGCGGCTACAGCATGGCGAGATCGAAGGAGGGAGTCCGAAGGTGGCAGTCGTGATGATCGGCACCAACAATATCGGCATCAACACGCCGGCCGACATCGCCACCGGAGTCAAAGCCGTCTGCTCCGAGATCACGAAGAATCAGCCGAAAACCAAAATCCTGCTGCTGGCGATCTTCCCACGCGGGCAGAAGCCCGACGACGGCCGAGCCAAGGTTACTGAGGTCAACAAGCTCATTTCAGCATTCGATGGGCACGACAACATCAACTTCCTGGATATCGGCAAGGTCTTCCTCAACCCGGACGGCACCATCTCCAAGGACATCATGGGCGATTTTCTCCACCCGTCATCCAAGGGCTACACGCTCTGGGTGGACGCGATGAAGCCGACGCTCTCGACGCTGCTGGGCGAAGAAAAATCCAGGTAATTTCGCGATCCGGCCGATGGATTATAGGTCCAGACCGGAGTCGATTGGGAACCTCACGCCTCTCCACACAACGTATCCCCGGGCTCGATGGCCTTCGTGCCGTATCAATCGTCGCCGTCCTCCTCTGCCACGTGCAGTTCAGTCCCAACTTCCCCAAGCGTACCTGGATTCGCGAAATTCTCGATCATGGCAACATCGGCGTAACCATTTTCTTCGCCCTCTCCGGATTTCTGATCACCAAGCTACTGCTCAACGAAGAATCGACAACCGGCCAGATCAACCTCCGAAAATTCTACATCCGGCGCGGCCTGCGAATTCTGCCGCCCGCGTACGTTTATCTTGCCGCGATTTCTGCCTTCACGCTTCTGGGCCTACTGCACGTGCGCCGTACCAGCGTCGTGTGGTCCGCTCTCTTTCTGGGCAACTTCCACGTCTGTGCCAACGAAACCGCCCACTTCTGGTCACTTGGCGTCGAGGAACAGTTTTACCTGGTCTGGCCCCTGCTTGTGGTTCTTCTTCCCGGGCGCTCACGCCTCCCATTCGCCACGTCGCTGCTTGTCCTGAACTTCATCTGGAAGGGCCTCAATTACCATCGCTATGGCGATGAAGTCAGCCAATACCGCTTCGATATCAACTGCGACGCCCTGCTCGCCAGCTGCTGTCTTGCGCTGGCCCGTCAGGTCCCCAGTCTTCTTACGGCCTGTCGAAGCCGCTTTCTTCAGAACCCCTGCACGCCCGTCGTGGCGATCTTGCTTATCGTCGCGGGCTTCATTCCGCATCTGGAGAATCAGACCTTCGTCCGCGCCCTGGTCGAAACCGGCACCGGGGTCCTCATTGCCATCGTCATCAATTATGTCGTCGAAGATCATGCCAACCTCGCTACGCGGCTTCTTAACGCGCCGGCGATTGTCTGGCTGGGCAAACTCTCGTTCAGCCTCTACCTCTGGCAGCAGGTCTTCTGCTTCACGCGGCCGCGCGACACGATCGTTGGGCAATTCCCACTCAATATCCTCCTCGCCTTCCTCGCCGCCGTCGCCAGCTACCACCTGATCGAGATCCCCATGCTCCGCCTGCGCCGCCGTCTCGGGACCAAATCGACCTACACCAACCCTGAATCCTCCGCCGCGCTCATTCCTCTCATCCAATATCGATACCCTGCGACCCGCTGAAATGTCGGGCTCCCCCTGTTCAGTCCTTCGCGCTTCGCGGTTACACTCCCCCGACGATGCGAAGCGCCGACCCGATCACCGCGTACATTGCCCTCGGAGCCAACCTTGGCGACCGTGCTGGCAATATCAAGGATGCCCTGGACCTTTTGGGCGACAATCCGCGCCTCAAGGTTGTGGCCGTCTCGTCCATGTTTGAAAACCCTTCGGTTGGCGGTCCTGATGACGCCCCCGCCTTCATCAATGCCGTCGCCCGCCTCGACACCACCCTGGAAGCCCACGATCTATGGCGTTGGATGATGGAAATTGAAACGCAACTGGGCCGCGAGCGCCGCGTGAAGTGGGAGCCGCGTCCTATCGATCTGGATATCCTCCTCTATGGAGACGCCATCATCAGCAGCGACGAGCTGGTTGTCCCTCACCCGCTCATGCACGAACGCCGCTTCGTGCTAAAGCCGCTTGCCGAGATCGCTCCCAACGCCATTCATCCCGTCCTCCTCATGACCGCCGCCGGCCTTCTACAGAATCTCAACCACAATGGCTGAACCGGCGGCTCCAACTTCCACGTCCCTGCAGGTGCTCCACAACATTTCGGAGTTCCGAACCGCCCGACGCCAGCTCAAATCCCTCGCCCTCGTACCCACCATGGGCGCACTCCACGCCGGGCACGTCGCGCTCATCCACGAAGCAAAAAAACATTCCAAAAATGTCGCCGTCAGTATCTTCGTCAACCCCACCCAGTTCGGCCCGCGCGAAGATTTCAACCGCTACCCCCGTCCCCTCGAAGCCGATGTCAAGAAATGCCGCGACGCCGGCGCAACTCTCATCTTCAATCCCTCGCCCGAGGAAATGTATCCTGCCAACATCCCCGACATCGTTGTCGACATTCCGGCCCTCTCAAGCGTGCTGGAAGGAAAACACCGGCCCGGCCATTTCAAGGGCGTTTGTCAGGTTGTCGCGAAGCTCTTTAACGTCATCGAGCCCAACTTCGCCGTGTTTGGACAAAAGGATTACCAGCAGCTTCGGATCATCACCGCGATGGTCGATGCTCTGAATTGGCCTATCAAGATCATCGCCGGTGCCACCGTCCGCGAGCCGGACGGTCTTGCGATGTCCAGCCGCAACCAATACCTCACCGCCGAAGAACGCCAGAAAGGCCTGTCGATCTCCCGCGCCCTTGAGCGTGCCCAGGAAGAGATCAGGAAGGGAATCATCCAGACCAACCGGCTCATCACCACGATGCAGC